>WJLE01000261.1 GCA_014728655.1 Candidatus Uhrbacteria bacterium | reverse complement strand
GAGTGATTGCATCGCTAGTAACTTGCAACTCATACAAATCCACTACCCGTGATTCATTCAGTCTCACGAATTTTCAATCAGGTCAAATCACAAAAAAATTGCTCCACTGAGCAATTTTGTAAAAACGACCTTCCTCACAAGAGATCTATTTATATCGCAATATCTACGTTCGTAATATTTATTTCGAAATATTCATTATTAGCGCATCACTCGTCTCTTCTCCACAATCATCTGCTGGTAGACATCCAGCAAGGTGAAGAACAACGCAGCCACGATCGGACCGATCAGAAATCCGAGTGGACCGAAGAGGCCGATACCTCCGAGCACGGAAAGTAGGATGATGAACGGATGAATTTTTACACCGCTTCCGATCAGATACGGCGCAAGTGCGTTATCAATCAATCCTACCGCTGTAACACCCCAGATCGTCAACGCAATGGGCTGCCATAGATCTCCTGTGAAGTACAGGTAGATCACCGCCGGAATAATCGTCATGGATGTTCCAACGCCCGGGATCAATGCACCGATGGCCGTGACCGAACCCCAGAATACCGGGTTCGGTACTCCGAATAACCAAAACCCGATGGCCGTGAGCGTTCCTTGTATCACAGCAATGAGAAGCGACCCCTTCATGACGCTTTGCATGGTCTCGCTAACGCGATTCAGAATCCGCTCATCAAATGAATCTGGTAATGGAGAAAGCGCCAACAGTCGATCACGCAGCTTCGGGCCTTCGACCAGAAAGAAATAAAACGCCAGTAATCCGAGCGAGATGTTGAGCACCGTGGATAGGGTGGATGTAAAGATGTCTGCAACTTTGGATCCGATGTAGTTCGCTCCGTTCCGGAGTAGCTCTTCGATATTCAATTCAAACGACGGGAATAGCCGCTTGATCGGTTCTTCTGCCATCTGAATAATCTCTCCCCCGCCTCCGCCGTTACTTAAGGAGAGGTACAGATCACGCGATTCCGAAATCAACTGATATCCGATAAATGCCAGTGGCGTCAGGACGACGATCACGGCTAAAATGATCGTCACGGTCGCTGAGATCCAGCGGATACCCCCAAGCCGCTTCAGCAGGAAGTTGTAGAGCGGATAGAACACCACGGCTAAGGTCGTGGCCAGAATCAACCCTTTATAGAACGGCACGATCAACAAGACGGCAGCAAGCGCCACTGTCCCGAACAGTAAAAAGAAGAACCGTGTTTGGATCAGGTGGTTCGGTGTTTTGCTGATTGCACCCATACTTTTTGTATTGTAACTGATTTTAATTCTGTTGTCTTTAAGAACTTCTCATCAAACCATTATACTAGTGCAGGGAATATATAACTCAAATGATGCTTTAGGGCGCGCACACAATCATCCATATCGATATGATCTGTTTTGTTTTTCCCTCGAGCCCAGTAGATAAAAAAATCGCTTCTTGTGCGTATTACAAAACAGTTATTTCAGGGTGAGCTAACAAATTTCAATCCTGTAAGAAATTATTACTGAAAGTAAGAATTAGAATTTACAACTCCGTATACTTCTTGGCAGAACCCCTAGCTTTTTCCACAGGATACTTGATGGCATTCTTTTCCATCTTCCGAAAACCCGCCTCAACCAGATCGATCTCTAGATCTTTTCTAGCATAATCAGATAGATCAATACATCTGCAAGCTCATCCCCGATTTCTTCCTTTGCGGTTTACATAATCCTGAATCTGCTCGTTGCTCTTCCACTGAAAATGCTCGAGTACTTCCGCCGCCTCTAGGGATAAAGAGATCGCTAAATCTTTCGGCTTGTGAAACTGCTTCTGGTCCCGTTCAATCCGATGTTTTTCTACCAGCTCGATCAACTTCTTGAGGTCGGACATAGCGTACTACCCTTTTCGAACATTTTCATCAAGCGTCTTGCCTTTTTCATCCTTCCAAGCAATCCACCCATTGATCGCCCTGCCCGTACAAGTAGCCGCTGCTGCAGAAGGGCTTTTGAAAAGCAGGTCTTTTTCAAAGATGTAAGAATCCTTCTTCTCACTCTCCATTAAAATACCCTCCTTAAGTAGTCTCAACCTTTCCGCTTTCGCCCACCCGCCAATCGAAGCAGTTTCTTTTATCCTGGCATAGGATCCCTTTTGTACATTCAACCCACCGTCAACGAGAAGCTGCGCTCGCGCCTCCGTATGATCAGATTTTAGATAATAAATACGTGCATCTGAAATTGATTCTTCAATTGTAGAAAATACCTTGTAACCAAAGACCTCCAGAATAAACTGCATTCTTTTGAAATATTCTTCTGCCGCAACCTTTTCAAATTCAGAAATGGTATTTTCTTGTGGCTGGACCTTATTCTGTACGAT
>WJLE01000260.1 GCA_014728655.1 Candidatus Uhrbacteria bacterium | reverse complement strand
ATCTTCGGCGCTGCGCTCAAACGGCCAGTCCTGCGCCGATGCGATTTGCTCCACCAGATCGACCGGATGCGCCACGCGCTCATAGATCGGTTGGGAAAATGCCATGCCCTGTCTTTCTGCCCGCCGTTTTTCACGTTGTTGATCCGGGGCTACGGACAAACCTGTCGCAGCCCCCGCGAAATACAGGGGTGACGCCGAACGATCCCCATGAACTTGATTTGATTGTGCCCAAAACTGATTTTCGGGTACCAGCGCCCGCTGAGTCGCGCAAGCGAGGCTCCGGCGCAGTCCACGGGGAAAACATGAGGCGGATAAACCGGCTGTTGCTAGCGGAACCGCTGATCCCTGTGCCGCCTTGGGTCGCGGACAGTGCTTTCGCGGGTGGTCTCGCGTAAACGATTCTGCATTCTACGCAAATTTCGCCTTAGCTCGCTCACCGCGGCCGTGGCTTGCGCCCTGTAGATCACTCTGGCAGCAAAGAATCCGATCAGCGCACCAGCGAGAACCAAAGCCATAATCTCTACTAACAACACTTGGCTTCTACCTAATTTTGAATTGTACGCGCCTATTCACAGCATGTAACCGCACCAGCTCTCTCCGACGCAAGTCCTCCAATTCGCGGCGGCGTTGCTCTAACGATTCTGGATCCAGCGTTTGCTGGCTGGCGTCCGCGACCTGCTCCAACTCGACCGGCGGCAGGGAGATTGATTTGAGCGGCTGTCTAGCGCCATAACCCACTGTAATAAATGGCGACGCCTGAAAGCCTAGGTCGGCTAACGCAGTCGCTACTGCCTCAGCACGTTCCCAGCTCAGCTCAAAATTTAGTCCCTCCGAACCGATGGGGTCGCTGTGACCCGCAATCTCGATGCGAACATCTGGGCAATCCTCCACTAACTGACCTAATTTACGAAGATCGCCCAAGAAGCGGTCAGGTACTTCGGAGCTTCCCACCTGAAATCTTATCACTGTCCGCTCAACCATCGCGCGCAAAGCGTCACGATCGCACCTAGAAGAGGCCTCAGTCTCTTTTGCGGCTTCGAGGTCTGGGGCTTCCTTTTCGACGATCTCAACTGGAGCAGCTGGGTCCGTCGCAGGTTCTAGTACCATTGATTTGTGGTCTGGCTCTGGTTCAGGCTGTCGCAAGGCAGCCACACGGTTCTCCCCATTGTCGCCATCTGAAGGAACTCCAGGCGACGCATCTCTCGCGCCGAGGTCAACATCTGTGATGTCCGCGGGCTCGGACGCCGGCTTGGCAGCTTCTCTGGCATCCTGTTGCTCCGAACCTCCCACGTCATCACCCCGATCCCCGTCGGCCACGGCTCGATTCTGCTGAACCATAGAGTCGTATGGAGTCGACACAGTCTTATCTAAATCTTCCGCTTGATCACCTGTCCTCACAAATGTATTCGCACCCTCTCCACCAGATTTCAGCTGTGCCTGCTCCAGCGGCACAGCTGAGGCAGTATCACGCTGCAAATTAGGCACATCAGAAGCGTGGGGAACTGGCGCATCCAGATCTTGGGCGGTCTGCTGCTGGTTTGCTGGGGCTGGGTCATCCAGCTGCGACGCTGTCACTGGTTCTTCCGTCAGGCCAGCGACCAGGTTCGTCTCACGTTGGTTGCCGGCAATATGCACGTAAAGCGACGTTGAAGGCGCGATCGAGACTGAAATGGCAGCGTACCCACTGACGATCACGCCGATCAACAAGATGGCGGCCACACCTGCAGTTTTGATTACGCTGCGCCACGGTGGCGCAGGCAGACGCATCGCTCTATCAAATCCGCCCCGGCCATGAACGCGAAAGGGCGGAAGCATCGCCGACTCACTTGTTTGGTCCTTTTTTTGACTCATCAATCCACCAATAAAGAATGCGATGTGTCCCGACTGATTACGCCATCCAGCTAACACAGCGTGGCGTTGCATCTGTAGGCGTTGACCGATCGATGCCGACCACCCTTTGCCAAGCCTAGCATCGCCACCGTAATAGTTTGCTTTTGGCGAAAATGAGCCCAGCAGTGATAGAACCGGCATCTGATTGGTTGTCCAGAAATCCGACTGGCGCGATTTGCATTGTCAGCGGCGGTACGGCTGACGACTACGTCGCCTGGATCATAGGGACCATGCAACATGATGCGATCATCTTAGCATCCAATACAGACGCTGGAGACATCCAAGCGCGACTTGTGTTGCAGCCGAGCCACCCGTTCACTGTGCGCGTGTCGAAGGGTATCGAGCGGGATATTCAAGAAGCTATCCAACAACGCGTAAGGCGTCATTGCGTGTTCACAGGTCAAGTGACGAGCCAGTATTTCACTACAAAGGCCAAAACCTTGGGCCAGACCCTGTCGGTGCTAACCGGCTACGATCATCCGCCCGAGCTAGTTGCCGGAATGGCACGTAACCGCCTCGAACGACTGTGGCAAGAGTACACCTCCTGCGCCCTCCCCTCCAGTCTCATGCACGATCCGGATCAGCGTCTTGTCGACGTCCACGAGGATTATGCGCATGTCGCGCAACTTGATGAGACAACCCCGCGGCGGAAAATCGACGCGGCCCCGTCGGAACCACCAATTGGAGCGGTGCAAGACCACATCGAGTTCCTAGCCCGAACAGATGCCAAAATATTAGTCCAAATGCATGATTTTCTCGCTGCGCATCCGTCTCAGCCGCTGTTCGCTTTCTGGCGCGCGCAGATCGAAAGGGATGACGTAGGACTCGGCTATAGAAGTTTGAAAATGTTAGCGTTGGAGCAGCTTGCAACCTTGGAAGACAACTTCATCAGAGGAGCGAAAGGTTAAACGACTTCGCTCGACAAATCTTGGAGAACATCTAAAAGGCTATCCACATTGACTGTTTCCGGATCAACACGCTCTTTAGAAAAATACCGCAAGAATATTTCGCGGCTTCGCTCGTCAACGCCCTCGTGGAGCGCCATTGACCATGTCGGGAAAATCCGCTCGCGCGCGTCAGTCGCCGAAATCAGGATCACGTTGATATGGCGCGGATCAACAGCGATGCGATGATAAATATCGCTAACATCAGCCCTAGCGCCTTCAAGCACCTGAATAAAATATGCTCCATTGAAGTGAAGCAACCCAGTAATGGAACGAGCAGTGTTGTTCTTGTGACATGTTGCGATTAGTGTGCGCAAATCTAGGGCGGTGGAGTGATTGCGCTCGCTATAATACACGATTCGGAACAGGTTCATTACGATCTCCCACAACATTGCACGCTGGCAGCCATAGGGGTGGCGCTTCATCCTTTCAACGTGTAATACGCCTTCAGGCAGATAAACAAAAGCGAAATTTGCGTTCACACAGCGGCTTGGCTGCAGTCAAGCTCAATGGGAACATGATCGAGGGGAACGGACAGACCAATGGTAAACCGCTTCTATGTGCATCGCATTTCAAAGCTGCTGGATGAACTGGTGCTCACAGCCGGGATGACCGTTTCGATTTCCGATGACGGCGTTGAGCCACCACTGCAGCCACAACAGATCGAAGCAGCCCGCAGCTTAGCAGCGTCTATGGGCGTAGACATGGTCCACGAAAACACGGGTGGCGCGAACACTCTTAGCTTCAGGAAGCGCTAACTGGCTGCTGTCTCGACAAATCGCGGATGGCATCCATTTTCGCAACATGCGTTTCATCGAAGCTTTTGGGCGTGGGCGGCACTCGGTCCGCCCGGCGGCGGCCGTATCCGGCCTTGCGCTACACCGTTGGTCCGCCCACGCCCGGGGTCTCGCCCGGCGTCTCCGGCGGCAAATTGAGCGCCGCCTCCAGCCGGGCGATCCGGCTTTTCAGCGCCTCGTTCTCCTCGCGCGCCTTCTGCGCCATTTCGCGCACGGCCTCGAACTCTTCTCGCTGCACAAGGTCAAGCTCGCGGATTGCGCGCTCCATCTGCGCCTTGGCCAGCGTCTCGAACTCCTGGCGCGCGCTTTGCGCCGCGCCGGCCGCGTCGGTCATCAGCTTGGCAAAGTCGTCAAACAGCTTGTTGTTCGTCTGGGTCATGGAGCCCACCTCTTCAAGT
>WJLE01000259.1 GCA_014728655.1 Candidatus Uhrbacteria bacterium | reverse complement strand
GTGATGACGTCGCGGATCAGATACTGCGCACCAAAACCGAATGCTAATCCGGCAACTCCGGCACCGGCAATGAGCGGCCCGATATTCACGCCAAATTCGGACAGCACCATCATGATGACAACGATGTACAGAATGATGCTGAATGTCCGGCTGAACACACGGATCAGTGTGTCCTCCCGCTTCTTCTCCGCCTCCGGTGTGGCATAGAAGTCCGGTTTCACCATCTGACGAATCACGCGCTCAATGGACAGACTAATAATCTTATCGACGACCCAGGCACCAACAAAGACAAGCAGGATACGAAGTCCGTTCGACAAAATCCAGTCGAGGACGGTCTGATAGATTTCTTGGAAATTCATAGTTGGCTATTCGCTTTCAGCTATCGGCTATCGGCCATTCCCTGAAGGGGGCTGATAGCCGGAAGCGGGTAGCGGACAGCCATAACGCTAACCCGTTAACGCGTCTTTGTACAGCTCCAAATGAGCAAGCAACTGATGCGTGATGAGGTGCTTCGAACGCACCGTTTTCTGCGCTGCCTTACCGATCTTTGCTTCCGACTTGGGATGTTTGAGGATACGTACCATGTCTTTTGCCGCAACGGATGGCGTAGATGCGATGAATCCATCCTTCTGATCCGTAATTTGGGAACGGATACCGGCTGCCGGTCCGCCGATGACCACACTACCCTTCCACATCGCTTCCGTAACCGTGAGGCCGAATCCTTCACGGATCGATAGTTGGAGGATGATGTCTGATGCAACCTGAATCGCATTCACCACCTCTTCGTTCGTATACGGTGCAAGCTGTTTCGCATCATGGAACAGATGAATATCCGGATCCCCTTTCGTTGCCTTTTCCACCTGCTTGTAGATCTTCACCGCTTCCGGGTCGTCCTTGGCACGTCGAATACCCATCAGGATCAACTGAACGTCCGGGATCTGCTTTTTCGTTTTTTGATACGCTTCGACCACGCCAAGGGGGTTCTTCCAAGGATCAAAACGAGAGACTTGTGAAACGATCGGGCGACAGATGTTTAACCCAAGTTTTTTAAGCATCTTCCGGGATTTTTGAAGACCAAACGCCTGGTTCTTTTTGTTCAGTGGATCGATCGCCGGGGGCAATACAACGATCTGGTCGTTACGCAGCCCCTTGGGGGCAAACGCCTTCAGACTAAACACCGTCTTTTCATAGGCGGAAAGATAGGGATATAGAAACTTGAGTAACTTCCGATCCGGACTGGAGAGGTCGATGTGGATCCGTGAAATCATGGGCGGCTGATGATAGGAGCCGATGAGCGCCATGGGCTGCGGATCATGGATGACGGCGATGTCATAATTCATCTTCGAAAGTGCCGTTCCTAACTCCCGATTCACGGAGCGATAGAAGTCGAGATCAGATTTCTTGAGCGTAAACTGCTTTCCTTGTAAGCCATTATGGATCTCTTTCGTGATGACAAAGAATCGAGCGGGAGCATCGATGACGTACCAATCGGATTTCAATCCGATGTCGTCCTGCAACGGAATCAGTGTCTGCAGCATCTCCGCCACACCGCCACCGATCGGCGTGGCATTCACATGGAGGATGCGTTTCCCGTTGAGCTCTTTGCGCAGGGGATTAAAGCGTTTCAGCTCATTCGCGTTAAAAAAGGACCGATACTTACGTATCGACCGCCGTTCTATGGATACCTTTTGAAGACGTGCCATAGACAGATTCTAGCACGTTATCCGTCGATCGAAACCTTCCGATAACGGGCATGCTGCATCAGACAATCGTAAACCTGATCCTGAAGCTGTCCCACGGAAACGCCCTGGTCACGCCCTTCCAGATATAGCTCTGCCAGGGACTGCATAAACTCGGGATTCAGCGGCATGCAACGGTGCACCAGCGGATCTTCCCGCTGAATCGTCATCAGCACCTGGCTCATCTTAGTCGTCGCATTTCGCAATAAGGCCGGATGCTCCCACCAGTGCTCGCGTTCAGGAACAAGCTCCGTTTCCTGGACTTCCGAACGCGCTTCCGATACCGTCGTGACCTCTTCGTCGGGGGTTGGGTTGAATTTTTCCATAACATCTATTGATAGCGTTGCATATATGCGTTAAATGCTTCCTCATCAGCGATAAACTCATTACGCATGCGCTGTACCTGCGGCATGTACTCCCGTGTCAACTTGGGATAGGTGTTACGGATCGCCTCAAAATACGCATCTTGCAGCTGTCGGCCCTTCGCTTCCACATCTTTGATGAGCTGATAGATCCCCTCCTGAACTGATCCGACATCTTGAGGTTCCGTGACCCCGCCGGGCGCATCCGGATTCTCTATAACAAGTTTAAACTGTCCATTCATCTGTTTCACGGCGAAATTCCCGATACTGACCTGGGCAAAACGCGCTCGCACCTCATCGAGCACTTGATCTTCGCCCGGAGGGACCTGTGGCAATTCCTCGATACGCTTCTCCAGTAATCGCATCCGTCGTTCAAGCTGCTTGGCGATATCCGCGCCCTGCTCCGCCGACTTCTGTGCCTCCAGATGCCTACGGATCGTCTCGTCCTCCACCTCTGTCAAATCCGATACCTGAACCTCCCCCTCCTCCTGACGCTCGCTGGAGGCGACGACGGTTTCCACCACTCGCGACTGTGTGGCTTTACGGAGCTGCATGAGGAGCGCATCTG
>WJLE01000258.1 GCA_014728655.1 Candidatus Uhrbacteria bacterium | reverse complement strand
GTGTAGCTGCCCACGCCGCTGTAGGTGTGGGCCGGGGTGGCGCCGCTGCCGGTGGTGTCATCGCCAAAGTCCCAGGTGTAGGTGACGTTGGTGCCGGCTGTGACCGTGGCGGTCAGGTTGGTGGCTTGGCCCAGCGTCGTGGGGCTGTCGTTGGTGGCGCTCACGCCTGCCACCGGTACGTCGGTGACGGTGACGGACGTGGTCGCGGTGAGCGCGTTGGCGCTGTTGCTGGCGGTGACGACGGCCGTGTAGGTGCCCGCGCCGGTGTAGGTGTGGCTGGGGGTGGCGCCGCTGCCGGTGGTCTGATCACCATTGCTTGAGTTTGCTCTCCTTATAAGGTTTGCCGTGTGGTTATGGTCCCCAAACGGGCGTAGGTGAGTCATCAACACCATTTCTTAGCTTTGTTATATTTCCACTTGGTATATCTACAGTTACCAGTGCCCGTTCTGAGCAGTCACATTCAACTTGAGAACACACTTTAGGCGCACAAGTAGATAGAACAATTTTTCGGCTACCGAAAGCCCAAGATACAGGCATCCCAACGCCCGATAGTATATCCTCATAGCAAGTCAGATCGTAATTTGACAGCCGGATGACACATAAATTAGAATTATCGTCAAATGCTAACCACTGGCTGTCGGGAGACCAGCTGAGCGCAAATGCACTTCGGCCATTTAGGTTAATCTCCTGAAGCGCTTGAGTTTCACGTTGCCAAAAGTAAAGTCGCCATGAATTAGTATAATTCGCAATGTCTCCCGCATCAAACGACAGCAAATTACCATCAGGTGACCAGGCCACTTCTCCTAAAGAGACTGGCTTAGCTATTGTTATCGTCTCCTTCATATCTTTACAAGTCACTCTTAGGATGTCCAAGTCCTGTTTGTAAAATTCTGATTCAGCAACACAATCAAAAGTTGGACTGTATATAATCGTGCCATTGTTAGGCGGGTCAACGGTCCAAGATGGGATTGAGATTCGTTCTGTATTGGGCTCAAAGATCAAGGTGGTTATGTTACCTTTGATTACAGACTTGCCATCGTCGGAAACGTGCCACTCAGGATACTCGATTACTGCTAGACGATTGTCAATTAGCCACCATGCTTCAACAAATGCCAAATTATGACTCACTTCTATCTCCCGTCCTGTACGAGTATTGACAATCCAGATACTGCGTGGGCTTCCCCTTTTTATCTGCTTCGGCACAGCATATAAAAGCCATTCGCCGTTGGGTGAAATTTCCATTCCTTCACTAATTTTCCGTCTGATCAATGGATTCGCTTCTTGTGTAGCCACTTCCAGTTTCCAGATGGTTGAATTCTCTCCAAAATATATGTAACCTGAATCCTTGGACGATTGACAGGCAACAGCTACACTAACGATCAGACAAATCAGGATAACTAATTGTGTTAGATTGCGATTTATCCCGGAGTTCATGAAGCGCCTCCTATTGTGCTACAGGCCACTCTGCAAAAAAGTAAATACCTTGCTGATTGCCTCCTGCTAGTGGAATCCAGAAATAATGGAACACAGGCGCAACAGCTATTCGACTCTGATTTGCTTCATAGTAGTATTTACCTAAAATGTAGTCAGCGTTATTGACTGGATTAGGCGTCCCTGCCGGCAAATTCCATACTTCGCGAACGGCTTGAAGCACGATAGGATCAGGTACATCTGGCATCACTTGCAACCTATATGGATCATATGCAGGGAAAGTCTCTTCATATGTCGAGGCAGTCAAGTTCATCTCCACTGAACAGCCAACACAGGGATCACCGATCTCTAAGCGATTGCGCATCGTCCACGCGATATACTCACTTGCTATGCGTACCTGGTCATCACTTCCTCGAAAATATTCCCCAGTTCCGACTTCTTGGCTAACGATTCTAGCTGCTGTTTGAAGTTCCCACAAATCATAAGGAGGATAATCAGAGGTTTCCGGTGGACACAATGTTGGCGTTGGCGGGGGCGGCGTTGGTGTTGGTGGTGGCGGACTGGGCGTCGGCGTATGCGGTGGTGGCTCCAGCGTCCCACCTCCCGCTGGCGGGTCTGAAGGTGACGGTGGCAGGTTCGGAGGAGGCGTTGGGCCTGGTGATGGTTCCGGCGTCGCGACCGGCGGTGCCGGCGGTGTGGGATCTCCTGCACACCCCATCACACTCACCGCCACCCCCGCTACCAGCAGCACCAAGATCCACCACGCATACCGCCGCCGTCTCCTCTCACCCGCCAGCGCCGCCCACAGCATCAACGGCGCCAGGAGCAACAAGGTCGGGTCTATCCACGGCACGTACGGGTTCAACGAGCGCGGGTAGTACGGGTCGAACCCCCGCCCCGGCGTCAGATAGCGTCCCGTCGTCGGGTCATAGTAACGCCCACCAGCATACAGCAAGCCGCTGATGCGGTCAAG
>WJLE01000257.1 GCA_014728655.1 Candidatus Uhrbacteria bacterium | reverse complement strand
GTGTCACAGTGATACTGATCGTATCTCCGATAATCGTTTCACCATCTCGGGTTGTCGCTTCTGCATAGAGGGAGTAGACACCGGAGCCTCTTAGGAAGGACCAGTTGAACCGGACCGGATTTTCCGTTGGGACGATGTTGGATCCGATCAGCTTTGTTTCTCCGGTTGGGGTTTGGAGGTAGAGGTCTGCACGCTGGATATCGGACAGGTCGTTGATCTGAATCTCAACGGACTTCGGGAAGTCGTCCATGGAGATTTCACTTCCGGGACCGGGGTTCACAACCTGCAGACGTAGTTCTTCCGGGTCGGCGAGCAGGTTGATGGTGATCTTGGAAGAGCCAAGATTCCCCACATCATCTCGCGCTTCAATCCTAAGGTCGTGAAATCCTTTTCCTAATGCATTTGGAATTGTGGCGTTGATGTTCCAGGTGTTCCCGGAGTTGCTGAAGGCGGATCCGATTACATAGCCATTGATAACGGCTTTCACGGACTGGATGTTTCGGGGTGCGGAGACTCGGACTTCGACCGGAAAGGAGCGGGAGTTGATCTTGTCACGGTTGTTGGGCTCTCGGATGCGGACTTCGGGGGTGTTTTCTTCGGTATGCACGTCGTCATACTCGGTGGGAGGTGTTCCGGTGGCATTCCACTCTTCACGCGTTACCCAATCCTGAACGGCAGCTTCCCAGTTTCCAAACTGCGGATCGCGTGCCGGATTCGATGGGATGGGGCCGAGTGGATTGTCGCGGTCCACATAGTAGAGAATGCTATGTGCATCGTAGAACGTTTTTTCTTCGACGAACTCCTCAGGGGTGTATTCCGTTGCCAACTTTCCGGAGATCGTATCGATTTTCACTTTGGTTTCGAATGCTTTTCCGCGGAGGACGTCTTTGGTGGTATTTGATGGTGTTGGGGCATCAAAGGACTCCGCAGGACTGCCGGTCAGAGCCTCGGACATGAATGCGTTCCAGATGGGAGCGGCGATGGCGGATCCACCGGCGCCACGTTTCATCTCGGTGTTGTCGTTGTTTCCCGCCCAGACGCCTGCGACCAGTGAAGGGGTGTACCCCAGTGTCCAAGCATCGCGGTAGTCGTTCGTGGTTCCGGTCTTCGCAGCGACCGCTCTTCCGGGCAGGGCGAGGTGGCTGTTGGTTCCAAAGACAAATGCGCGGGCATTGTTGTCGGATAGAACATTGCTAATGAGTTTGGAAGATTGTTCATCCAACACGCGTGTTCCATCTCCCAGCTCCCATTCCTGCATGACGTTACCGTGATTATCTTCCACCTTTAAGATCGCCGTTGTGGGATGCTTCACGCCCTTGTTTGCGAAAACACCATAGGCAGCGGCATGCTCCAGGAGTTTCACTTCTCCTCCACCCAGCACGAGGGATAAACCAAACCGACTGCGTTCCCCCAGTGTCGTATAGCCGAGTTCCTCGGCGAAATCCAGAACACGACCAACACCGACGAGGTACAGCATCTTCACGGCCGGGATGTTCAGGGATCCCTGTAACGCCATCCGTATGGAAACCGGACCACGTTCGCTGAAGTCATAGTTGTTCGGGGAGTAGTTCTTCGAATCCGTCTTAAATTGCGTCTTCACATCCCAGAGCGTCGTTTCCGGCAGGAAGCCTTTCATGAATCCGGCGGTGTAGACTATGGGCTTGAAGGAAGATCCGGGCTGACGGGGGCGGATGGAGACGTTCACCTGTCCATCGTTCTCATCGTCAAAGAAGTCTTTACTGCCAACCATGGCCAGGATGTGACCGTCCTGCGGTCCGATGGCCACTAAGGATGCATTCGAGAATCCGTATTGCTCGGCACGTGCCTCAACCCCTTCGACGACAGCCTCCTCCGCAGCTTGCTGTAATCGCCAATCCAAGGTGGTGATGACCTTCAACCCCCCTGTCTCCACGGTACGCTGACCCAATGCTTCGATGAGCTGGGAGCGAACATACATGACAAAATGAGGAGCTTTAATATTTCCAACCGTGCGAGGGATTAGTTTTTCAAGCGTGTCGATCTCCTTTGCGGCCTCCGCTTCTTCTGCAGAGACGTACCCCTGCTCCGCCATTTGGTCCAGGATGTAGTGCTGGCGGCCGGTAAGGAGATCCCGGTTATCTCCACGGGAACCAATCCCGTACGGGTTATAAAGATCCGGTGCTTGTGGCATGGCTGCCAGCAATGCCGCTTCATCCAGTGATATATCCCTAACGGATTTGCCGAAGTACCCCTGTGTTGCGGACTCGACTCCATACAGTGTTGAGCCATAAGGGATTTCGTTTAGGTATAGCTGTAGGATTTGGTCCTTGGAATACTTCCGTTCGATCTGTAGGGAGAGTAGGAGTTCCTTCAGCTTCCGGTTAATACTTCGTTCGTTGGTGAGGATGGCGTTCTTCACAAACTGCTGCGTGAGCGTGGAAGTCCCCTGGACGCGCTGACGTTTGATAACGCTGGTATAGAATGCACGGATCAGACCCTTCCAGCTTACACCGTGATGTTTATAGAAATCTTTATCCTCGATTGCCACGGTCGCGTGTTTCATGACATCCGGGATGTCTTCAATCGCCACAAGGGTCCGCTGCTCGTCTCCATGGATCTCGTAAAGCAGCACCTCTCCACTCCGATCAAAGATCTTTGTGGACTGTGCAATCTCACGATCCAAAAGCGCGTTCGGATTGGGGAGATCTCTGCTCATCCATGCCAAGGTGAGAGTTAGGACGAAAAAGCCCAGAAGGACTAGGCCGCCGACAAGAACGCCGAGCGTAATCAGGATGGATTTCCATCTGTGCGGTTTTTTTCCGGAGTGGTGCTTGGAGTGATTGGAGGTCTTTGGATCGTGGAGGTGTTTGATGGGCATAATGCGGGTCGCGTAGGACGTTTTGATATCTTTCCCTAGTTTACCTTTTTTTCCAAGTTCTGATGACGGATAACGTGACAATGAGGGTTGATGTGGATGGTGCTATTTACAGAAATGTCTTTGATTGGTTTCATATAGCTCCTATTTTGAATCATTAGAAGCTAGGCGTGTCAAAGCTTTATGTGTTATTCAAATATTTGGCTAAAATAGGCAAAATAAATTGGATCAGGTCTTGACAAAATAGTGAAAATATGTTAACTTGTCTTTCCATTAGGCTGTAAAGGGCAATTAACATTATTCACTTACCTATGTTTAAGAACATCATTATTCCTCATCTCACCTTCGAGCGAATCAAATCGATCGTTTCCCTGGGTGCGCTCGTTGCCATCGTTCTCGTTTCCATGCCTCTGCAGATTGTTGATGTGGATGCTGCAGCGTCAGAGGATACGCAGGATGTCCTTCCAGGAAATCTGGAAGAGGGTGAGTTGCCCAAGTATTGGTTCGAGATTACCCCCTATACGGATGTGACGGTTGTTCGGACCTATCACTACGTTCCGATGACCGCCTATACCTCGCGCCCGGAGGAGACCGACGACACGCCGTTTATTACGGCAGACGGTTCCCATGTTCGCGATGGGATCGTGGCTGCGAACTTCCTTCCGTTCGGAACGAAGGTGCGCATCCCATCCCTGTTCGGGGATCAAATCTTCGAGGTCCATGAT
>WJLE01000003.1 GCA_014728655.1 Candidatus Uhrbacteria bacterium | reverse complement strand
GCATTAGAAGGCGTCATCAACAAAGCGACGGTAGATCGCCTCTGCGCCAAGATCGTTCTTGAAGTTGCGAATGGTCCTACGACACCGGAAGCGGATGCCGTCCTTGAAAAATCAGGAACGATCGTGATCCCGGATGTCCTCGTCAATGCCGGAGGGGTCGTGGTCAGCTACTTTGAATGGTTGCAGAACCGGGAGGGTAAGATATGGACCGAAGGTGAAGTTGAAGAAAAGCTGTATCAGACCATGAAGTCCGCAGCAGAAGATCTGTCTGCATATGCGAAGTCACACGGCTGTTCCTTACGTGTTGCGGCCTATGCGTTAGCCATGGAACGGATTGTGGCTGCAGAGCATGATCGGGGTCATTTTTGAGCGCCTTGACAAACGCAAATGATTTGCGTTTAATGGAGGCATGAGAATCGCCTTCGTTGGGAAAGGGGGAAGTGGAAAAACGACGTCCGCGTCGCTTTTTGCGCAATACGTTGCCGGGAACGGTCATCCGACATTTGTGATTGATGCGGATCTGAACCAGCATCTGTTGGAATCTCTGGGTTTTAAGGGGCGGCCACAGCAGCAACTTGGTAACGCCATCCTTACTCTCAAAGAAGAGCTGATCGGATCGAATATGCGGATGACGGCTTCGGAGATGCTTAAAACGACTCCACCGGGTAAGGGATCACGGATTTTCCAAGGGACGGAGGATCTCACCGAATCGCTACCGTCGTTTGTGATTTCGGAACGTGGAATCTCCGCTGCAGCGGTTGGCGCTCCAGAAGAGGAGGATATCGGGATTCGTTGTTATCACGGTAAAACCGGTACAGTGGAACTGATCCTCAATCACCTCGTGGATCACGAGGACGAGTATGTCATCGTGGATATGACCGCGGGGATCGATGCGTTTTCTTCGGGGCTCTATGACAAATTTGATCTCACCGTCCTCATCGTCGAACCAACACAGAAATCCGTGCAGGTATTTGAGCAGTATCAGGAACGCGCACAGTCCCTAGGTCTCGCGCTTCGTGCACTGGGGAATAAGATCCAATCCGAGCAGGACGAACAGTTCCTACAGGAGCGTCTTGGATCCGCTCTTCTCAGTAGTGTTAAGTACTCGGATCAGATCCGTTCCCTGGAACAGGGGATTTCTGTCTCGCTTGAGGAGCTGCTGCATGATCAGCAATCTGCGTTGGAAGCGGTGAAGCGTACATTGGATGATCAGCCAAAGGATTGGGCGCGTTACTTACAACGTACCACGGATATGCATATCAAGACCGCACAATCATGGGCCAACCAGTCCATGGGCAAGCGGTTTGAGGATCAGATTGATCCAACGTTCTCCTATCCCGTTCGTGAACGGATGCGTGGCTAAGGCCAGGCACCCGAGCAGGAGCTCGGGAGAAAGAGAACAGGATGTCCTTTCCCACCGCAATTGAACTCGTCTCGCAGGGCCGTAAACCGGAAGAGGCTCTGCTTACCGCCATGCAGCGAGATACCGCCATGGGATTCCTTGCGCTGCAGGCACAAGCGGAAGCACGCCGGACCAACCATCCGGATCCGATCGCATTTATCCGAAATGCGCTGGCCGACCATGGTTCGGAGGCGCAGGCAGCAGTGCTGCGATGCAGATCCCACGGATCAGCCCTGAAGGTGGATTTCGATCCGCTCTCCGCGCTGGGGATGCAGATTTCACGGTTGCTTGGTACGGATGCGGCGCGTCCGTTGCTGGAGCAACGTCTCGAGATGTGCTTCGGCTTCGCCAACTGTTGCGGCGCCATCGCTGATCCGAAGAAATCGAACACGACGTTCACGGTTGCCGATCAGATTGAGTGGCAGCACTCCATCGACTGTTAGAAAATCCCCTCACCTAGACGTATGAAGAAGCAGAACACCGCATCCCAACTTCGATCCAAGGGCCTGCGTGCAACGCCGGCGCGGGTTGCGGTGCTCTCGTTTCTGGAGCGTCAGACGTTTCCCGTGGGGATCAAGAAGATTCGTACCGCGATCCCCGGGAAGGATCTCGCCACGGTCTATCGCATTATGGACGACTTCACGCGGACCGGACTGGTGAAATCCATCGACATCGGTCATGGTCACACGGACTATGAGCGAGCGGATCGACCGAGTCATCATCATCTGGTCTGTGCCGAATGTGGTGCGATTGAGGATATCCCTCTGAAAACCGAAATCCTAAACCGAACCGTTCTTTCGAAGTCCAAAAAATTCGCGTCCCTCCAGGACGACCACCTGACGTTCGTTGGGTGCTGCGTTACCTGTGCAGAATAGAGCTCTCACGTACAACCCGCCTTATGGCACCAGTCTGGAGTAGAACAATGAGTAAGCATCAACAGGTCGTCTACAACGGAGCGCTGTACTGCTCCCCATGCTGTAGCAACTGCCCGGAAGCAAAGTACGATCCCATAAAGGGAACCGTCACCATCGCAGATCCGGCGAAGCCCCAAAACGGCTCGTTCACCATGTCGACGCAGGAGTGGAACGCGCTCGTCACGCACGGCAAGCCCATCGGCTAGCCGAGGCGCGACAGATAGCTCACCCGGCTGACCGCAATCGCGGCAGCCGGGTTTCTTATTGACAGTTAGGTCATTTTCATCCAAGGTGTTCCCTTGGTCTTTTTATCTCACAACGCACATGGAGGAAATATGAGCAGAAAACGGTCCGTCCCAGCGCCACCCGAAAGCGTGCAGATCGAAGACAGCGGCCCGGTATCGCTCCGAGGCGTGAAATACGCCGACTCCGGGAATCTCGCCATCATGGTGTCGTTCGAGAAGCGAAAGAAGGCGGCGTTACCCTACGTGAGCTGGGAGTCGAGTTTAAGCGAAAGTGATCTTGCCCTGGCCATGAACATCAGTTACCCGCGGGAGCCGGATTCGTATCACGGCCAGATCTTTACCAATGCGCATTTCCGAAATCAGTGCCTGGCGCAGGTGTCCAAGGGTCTGACGCACTCGGGTTTGGCCAAGGCGCTTCAGATGAAGAAGTCGGACATGGCAAGCTTCTTCACCAAGCCAAAGACGGTCCGTGTTTCGAATCATGCGCTTACCCAGCCCTTCTACAGCTGGAATATGGATCTGACACTGCTCTTCGAAACAGCCAATATCCGCGTCCGTGGATCGTTGCAGGATGCGTGCCGGCACCTGGTCGCCCTCGACAAGCATTCCCGTGTTCGATTCACACAGGTCGGAGCGGGCTTGGTCGGTGTGAACCCACGGCTCACGGCCTGGCGTTCCTGGCTCGATTTCCAACAGCGGGACGACGTGGTGCGCCATGATTACCTCATGACACTGCCGCATTTCGCCTGGCTGTCCCTGCAGGCGGATCTGCTGTTTGATGCGTATATTCTGGGAGGGACCGTTGCCGTTGAGCATGATCAGCGTCGCGTACTCTATGCGCAGCGTGAGGGGGAGGGCTGGTTCGTGGATGTGTGGCGGGATGAACCGAATTTGGCCGCTGCCGTCCTTCTCATGTCCTAGCGACTCCGGCCCCGCGATCCATTTATCGATTGCGGGGCTTTTTTTGACCGTAGATATTGACAGTTTTTGCGCGTTCCAGTACGATCTCGGCACTTATGTTACATATCCGTTTGCGCCGAATCGGCAAGAAAAAGCAGCCAGTCTACCGTATGGTGGTGGTTGAGAAGTCCAAGGACCCCTGGGGGGACTACTTGGAGAATTTGGGCACCTACAACCCGCGTGTGACCCCTACGGAGTTCAACGTAAAAGCGGATCGTGTTAAGGATTGGATCGCCAAGGGTGCGCAGTGCTCCGATACGGTCTGGAACCTGCTCATGGATCAGGGCATCGTTACCGGTGACAAGCGGAAGACCATCGAGTTGACCCGGAAGCGAAAGGGGAAGCTCGACAAGGTCAAGGAAGAGAAGAAGGCTGCAGAAGAGGCGAAGAGGGCGGAAGCGGAAGCGAAGAAGCAGGCAGAAGCAGAAGCCAAGAAGG
>WJLE01000256.1 GCA_014728655.1 Candidatus Uhrbacteria bacterium | reverse complement strand
GTGTAGGAAGTCCCAATCCAACACGCTAAAGAACCAATATGCGCCTACAACGGCAATCACCGAATAGCTGATCAACCGATCACGCATCCGAAGTCCGCCACCTTTGGGACCGATCTTTTTTAGGTTCAGCCAGTCATCCAACAACCCTAGTAACCCAGCTGCCAGAAGGATTCCCAACGGAAGACGCGTCTGCGCACGAGACAAGAAGGATAGTGAGCAAACCGGATCAACATCGAAGTAGCATGCCGTACGATAGGCAAGGATTAGAAATAACACCGTACCCCATATCATGATCCCACCCATCGTCGGCGTCCCAGCTTTTGCCGCATGCAGCTTCGCCATGATCGGTGCGTCCTTCGCATCTCGAATCGATTTCCCGCACTTCCATTTCCGCAACAGCGCGATCAAAACGGGCATCAATGCGAAAGCCACGATAAAAGCTGTGGCAAAGATCGTTATGAGACGAGCGACATGATAGGACTCGAAATAGGGCATAAACAAGTTAGGCATTCACATTTCCAATCAAGTGTGCGGCGATAGACATGAAGATGACGAAGATCGTAGCCGCGCACAGCAGTACACGACTAGCAATCTTATCATGCCGGTAGAGCCTAAACGAAATAATCAGGTTGAGGAGGACGATGAACAGAACGGCGATTGGACCTACGATTACCCATGCCCAGTGGTGTACTTCATCGATTCCCAGATACAGGTTATAGTGCAGCACCAACAGTCCATTCTCCATGCCAACGGGGATCAATTTCCATAGAACAAAAAAAGAACCGACAACCAATACCAGAATCGTCAAGATGGACTGCCATTTATACCATGGGTCATCCCATGCGATTTCAAACGAGAATCGCCACTCACTGAAGTTCATCATCATGCGTTAGGATCTGCCGCTTCGATCCGTTTCACTTCCGGTACCAGGGTTTGAACCGTATCCGCTACCAGAGATTCCAGCGTCATCGATGCCATGGGACACCCTGCACACATCCCCTGAAATCGGACGATCAAACAACCATCATCCTCCAGATAATCCACACACTCAATCCCTCCTCGATGGATGGATAACATAACACGGACCTCATCTAAGGCCCGCTCAATCGATATTAGAATTTCCTGTTTTTCTCTGGATTTCATGTGTGGACTGCGAATCACGTCTGTTTCATCCTAATCCCCAAATCACTCCTTGACAAGTAAATTAAACTAATCTAAACTCCCGACACGAAATAATCACTTCATTTTATGGCACATAAGAAGGCAGGCGGCTCCACAAGTAACTTACGAGACTCCCAGGGACAACGGCTGGGAGTGAAGCTGTATGCAGGTGAACGTGCTAAGACAGGAAACATTATTGTTCGTCAGCGCGGCTCCAAAATCCGCCCCGGCATTAACGTCCGGATCGGGAAGGATGACACGTTGTTTGCCATCGCAAATGGCATCGTCAAGTTCACCACGCGGCGCGTTACCAACTACACCGGGAAGATCAAGCACGTGAAGTTTGCAAACATCATTCCTACCAAGTAACCTGATCACGTTTCAAAAAAACTTCCAGGTCAATAATCCTGGAGTTTTTTATTCTACGAGCTATGGGTGAGTGGTGAGTGGTGAGTGGTGAGTGGTGAGTGGTGAGTGGTGAGTGGTCCTAGATTGTCCGCCCTCAACCCCCAGCTCGCAACTCGTAACTCGCAACCCACACTCGTTACCAACCCTACTTCCGCTTCTTCCCAGCAGCTGCGATAAATCCATCAAATAACGGATTCGGTTTAAACGGCCTGCTTGTAAATTCCGGATGGAACTGTGCGCCCACAAAGAACGGATGCTTTTTTAATTCAATAATCTCAGCCAACGTACCGTTAGGCGACTCTCCGCTAATCACCAATCCTTTGGATTCCAACATGAGACGATAGTGCGGATTAAACTCGTAGCGATGCCGGTGACGTTCCAGGATCAATGACTGATCGTACAGTTTGCGAACGATCGTATCCGGATGCAGCTTACAGGGATAGTCTCCAAGACGCATCGTTCCTCCGTAGTCTCCGTTCTTCATCTTCTCTTCCTGTTCGTTCATCAGATGGATCACCGGTTTATCGCAGTCCGGTTGAAACTCCGTAGACCCGGCTCCTTTCCATTTCAACACATTCCGTGCAAACTCAATGACGGCTAATTGCATGCCATAACAAATCCCCAGGAAAGGAATCTTGTGCTCACGCGCGTATTGGATGGCCATCATCTTCCCCTCCACACCGCGTGATCCAAAACCACCTGGAATGAGGATCCCATCCACCTGCTTCAGCTGCTCCGCCATCTTCTTCTTGTCC
>WJLE01000033.1 GCA_014728655.1 Candidatus Uhrbacteria bacterium | reverse complement strand
GGATAAGCAGGTGATTCGGTATGTCTCGGACGATTCGGACCGCACCATTCGGTTTGAAGTCATCGGACCAAGCTGGAACTATGCATTTTCCGCCGTGTGCGATGTTGCACCGGATTGCGAATCCCGATTACTCGGGGTCATTGAATCCCTTATGTTCTTACGTTAACCCTATGCCCACAACATCGAAAAAGCCAACTAAGGTCAAAAACGACTATACGACACCGATGATTGTTATCCTCGTAGCAACAGCTGCGATCGCAGCGATTCTGACCACTTGGCTCGTCTCCCGACAGCAGGAAGTCGTGCTTGAAACCAAGCGTCTTTCCGAAACCACCAAAACGCAATTGGAGTTCAGTAATGCTCCCGGCGCAAACCCGGGGCAACGCGATGCTGATGATCGTCCGCTTCAGCTCATTCCGCGGAGTGGTTGCGATATAGCCGCAAATGTTGAGCCACCCACGCAGTCCATCCCCCTGATTGCAGAGCAGTTCGGTATTACGCTGGAAGTGCCGTTTAACCCGGACTGGGGATCGGCGGAGTTCCGGATCGCTCCAATCGAAACCGCAGAGAACGAGATCCGTTTTGGAACATACGAACCCTCTCCGTTTGAGGAGTGTGACTGGAAACGGGAGTACCGGTTGAGCGCACGGTCCCCGCGGACGGTGGCAGAGGTGATCGAAGCGGCTCCAGACCCGGAGGATGCGGACACGCCTGTAGCAGAACAGCTGCAGCTGCAGAACGTGAATGCCGTGCGCTACTTCACGGACTCCGTACAGCGGGCGATGATCATCGAAATCATTAGTCCGGACCGGAACCTACAGCTTCAGACCCTGTGTATGAGCGATTTGGACTGCGAGGCGAACGCGTTGAAGATCGCAGACACCATGCGGTGGATCGTGCAGTGATGCACAGGGTGCAGTGACGTGTGTGATATACTTCTATCCGAAGAGGGGCATATGTTGACATTAGCATCCACGTTAGACCTGTTATACCTTTGTCTTGCCATCGCCGTGCTTTGGATTGCCGGCATGTTGACCTGGTTGTTGTTTGAGGTTGCCATGGCAGCGCATCGGACGAATCGGATCATCCGAAGCGTGGAAGCAAAGGTGATCTGGCTTGAAGATACAATAAAAGGGATCGGAGAGCGGTTGGAGAGTTCCGCGGGAACCATCAGTACGTTGATGAAGGGTGGTAAGACGATCGCAAAATTTATCCGCGATCGACAAGCGGCACAGAACGATGATGACTGTGAGGAAGAAGAGGAAGAGGAGCTGCCACGGTGCCGCAAGAAATCCGTACGGCGACGGGTTTCACGCAGATAGAAACGCAAACATCCCGGCTTGGGGTGTTTTTGGTTTGTGAGGGTCCTTGCGGTGCAGATCCTTCGTCCCGCTACGCGGTATTCAGGAAAAGTGGGGAGGGACTGTTTACTGTTCCTGAGGAGCGAAGCGACGAAGGATCTTTCCCGCATGGATATGCTTCATCCGAAAACCACTTCAGCGAGAGATCGTGCCACAGAGGGTTCTATTGCTCGATGAGATCCATCTTTCGACGTCTTCACCACCCTTTTAGCTCCTATTCGCGCATACGAGCATCTTCCAGTTCTTCAACACGCTCGAAATAGACGAGTCTGAAGCAGCGATATCTTGCGGTGAAGGATTTTGGATACGCGTTAGTTTTATGCTGCCAAACGCGTCCGATTAAATTGAGGGTCGATCCGATGTAAAGGGTGTTTCTTAGGCTGGCCATGATGTAGGTGTAGGCTTCTCTTTCCATCCAGCATTCCGTCCCATAGGACTGCAAAATGGTCAATGGTGGATATCTGACCGCCGTTGCCTAACCCGCGTCCGAATGATTAGATGAATCATCATGAGCTCGCCGTTTATCCACCTCCATGTTCGCTCCATGTACTCCCTGTATGACGCGATGGGAGATGTTAAGGCTATTGTAGGAAAGGCGAAGGAGCTGGGCATGGACGCCGTAGCGGTTACGGACCGCGCAGGGCTCTATGCGGCGGTGGACTTCTATCAGGCCGCAAAAAAGGCCGAAATCAATCCCATTATTGGCGTGGAGGTAAACGTGGCCAAGAACCGGCTCACAGACAAACGTGCGCGTGTGGATGATCAGACCTATAAGCTCGTTTTGCTTGCCGAGAACAACCAGGGGTATCAGAACCTGCTGAAGATCGTGTCTCAGGCCTTCGTGGAAGGATTTTACTATAAGGCACGTACAGATAAGGAGGCATTGACGGCAATGCACGACGGGGTGATCGCCCTCTCTGGAGGACTGAACGGGGAGGTGAGTAAGTTGGTGCTATCCCATGATGAAGATCAGGCGGCACAGGTTGTCAAGCGGTATCAGGAGATCTTCGGACCGGAGAATTTCTATTTAGAGATGCAGTATCATCCGGAATCCCCAACACATAACGAAGCGAACGAAAAATTGATTGAGCTTTCCAAAATCACGGGAGCACCGCTCGTCGCAACCAAGGAGGTGCTCTACCTTGATCCTGAAGACCGTGAGGCACAGGACGTGCTGCGGTGTATCCATGACGGCAAGCTACTGACGGATCAGAATCGTTATTCCGAATCGAACATTGATCATGCCATGTGTGCTCCGGAGGAGATGGTCGAAGCGTTTAAGCAGATCCCCGAAGCCATCGAGAACACGCGCAAGATTGCAGACCGCTGCAACGTGGAGATTCAGATCGGAGAGAACCTGCTCCCTCCGTTTGATCTACCGGATGGGAAAACTCCGGATGTGGCGCTTCGGGAGCTTTGTGAGCAAGGTTTAATCAACCGTTATGCTGATCCGGACGTCCGCAAACAAGCGCAGGAACGGCTGAATTTTGAACTGGATACGATCAAGGGGATGGGCTTTTCCACCTACTTCCTCATTGTGCACGACTACGTGGACTGGGCCAAAAAGCAGGGCGTCATCGTTGGTCCGGGTCGCGGGTCTGCGGCCGGATCCATCGTGGCCTACTCGTTGCGTATCACGAACCTTGATCCGTTGCGCTACGGGCTGCTCTTCGAGCGGTTTCTGAATCCGGACCGTATCTCCATGCCGGATATCGATCTGGATTTCGACGATGAACGTCGGAAGGATGTGATTCAGTATGTTATGGACAAGTATGGGCATGATCGCGTTGCGGGGATTATCACCTTTGGAACCATGGCGGCACGCGCGGCGGTCCGCGATGTCGGTCGTGTCCTTGGCATGACGTTCCAGGAGGTCGATCAGGTCGCAAAAGCCGTTCCGCCACCCGTGCAGGGTCGTCACATCCCGCTCGAAAAATCCAAGGAGGAACATCCGGATCTTCGGAATCTCTACAACAACGATCCACGCGTCAAACAGCTTATTGATCTCGCCATTCGTTTGGAAGGAACAACGCGACATGCTTCCCAGCACGCTTGCGGCATCGTGATTGGCCCGGATCGGTTAGATTGCTATGCACCGTTGCAAAAAGCACAGGGCGGCGATGTGGATCAGGTCGTGCAGTATTCGCTCAAACCGACGGAAGCGATCGGTCTCCTGAAGATGGACTTCTTGGGGCTCTCCAACCTGACCATTATCCGCCGGTGCTTGGAAATTTCAGAAGCGGTTCACGGTGTGAACATCGACATGGATGAGATCCCGCTTGATGATCCAAAAACGTATGAACTCTTTGGTCGTGCAGAGACGACCGGAGTCTTTCAGTTGGAATCCGACGGCATGAAGCGATACATCAAGGAGCTCAAACCGACGCGGATTGAGGATATCATCGCCATGGTGGCGTTATATCGCCCGGGTCCGATGCAGTTTATCGATTCGTTCATTCGTCGGAAGCATGGGAAGGAGAAGATCGAGTACATGCACCCGCTGCTCGAAAACGCGCTAGCGGATACCTACGGCATTCCTGTGTATCAGGAACAGGTCATGCAAGTGAGTAAAGATATGGCAGGCTTCACCGGTGGGGAGGCCGATACGTTGCGTAAGGCCATGGGCAAAAAGATCGCCGAGCTCATGGTCACCATGCGCGAGAAGTTTATTGAAGGATCGGTGAAGAATCGAGTGGAGAAGTCGACGGCCGAAGCCATCTTTCAACAGTTCGAGGAGTTCGCGGCCTACGGGTTTAATAAGAGTCATGCCGCCTGTTACGCCATGATCGCGTATCAGACGGCGTACCTCAAAGCGCACTATCCGCAGTGTTTCATGGCAGCGCTCATGAACTCCGATATCAATAATACGGACCGTATCACCATCGAAGTCGAGGAGTGCCGGCGTATGGGGACAGACGTACTCCCGCCCCACATCAATGAGTCCTTTTCCGGATTCGGTGTGGTGAAGGAGTCTTTGGAAACGGAAGGGATGAAGCCAACGATCCGTTTTGGGCTGGAGGGGATTAAAGGTCTGGGGCATGAGGTGGCAGAAGTGATCGTGAACGAACGCAAAGCAAATGGGGACTACGCGGATATCGCGGATCTGGCGAAGCGTATTCCAGGAAAGTATTTCAATAAGAAGTCGCTCGAGGTCCTGATTAAATCAGGGGCACTCGATTGTTTTGGAGAGCGGAACGGATTGCTTTTTAACATCGATTCGATCCTTGCGTTCCATAAGCAAGTCGTCAACGAAGCAGCGAGTGGGCAGAACAGCCTGTTTGCGAATACGGCCGTGGACTTGACGGAGACCGTCCATCTAAAACCTGCCCCTCCGGCATCACAGCAAGAAAAGCTGACCTGGGAGCGAGAGCTCCTCGGACTATTCCTGTCTGAACATCCATTTAAGGCGTTTGCAAAGAGACTGCCGGATTACTTTATCC
>WJLE01000032.1 GCA_014728655.1 Candidatus Uhrbacteria bacterium | reverse complement strand
GGATCAGGGTCACCAGAAGATGGGGGCGCGCATCCGGCTTGTGATCTTCATCACCTTGGTAGGTTCTCCGGGTGACCTGCAGCAGATCCGCGATTTGCTCCTCGCTGAGGGTGTCCGGAAGTGGCGCGGAGACAGCTTGATGTATCAGCGGCGCAGCGACGTCCCGGGTAATGAAGGCTTCCTCGGCGAGCCAGCCGAAAAACACTTTCAGCGTCGTGATACGACGCTCCAATGTCTTGGGGCTACAAGGCACACCTCGTCCGTTTTCCATCCACTTCAGGAAAGCGTTCAACGTCGCAGTACTGATATCGCCGATGCTCTTGCCCGCACCAAGATAGTCGCTGAAGAGGTCGAGATCGAACCGAAACGCCAGTTGCGTGTTCTCGGTGAAGCCGCGGTTTTGCATGTACTTCTCAAAGGCGCCCGTAGCTTGATCCAGAGAGGCATTCGGCGTTAATTGCACGCCGTAGGGTGGTTTGTCTTCAGCTGTGTCGTGCTCCATTGGAAAGAGCGGCAGCTGCTGTGTCTTGGGATTTTGTTCGTTTGTCATCGTATTTATTGTATCTTCAATTGGACGTAAGTGCAAGTCAGACGTAAGTTAAAGTCACGATTTTCTTCTTTTTTGTGCTATACTTAGGTGAGTTACCTGCTGATCAGGATCTACATCAGGCAATTGGGCGTAAGTGCCGAGCTTACGGAACGTATGCATCTAGTGGTATTCGGCTTCCAGCGCCCTGTTGCGTGCCCTGAGCCTGAGTGTTTCGCGGCTTCTTGAGTAACAGGTTCTAGACCGTTGCTTAGCCTTGAAACACTGCTCATACGCTAAGCTACCGCGTAAATATGGGGTGACGTCTAGCGGATACGGTTCGGATCAGTCACAATCAACTGAGCTGGGGGAGAGATATGCCATTGGATGTTCCGGCGATTCGGGCCGAGTTCCCGATTTTCAAGCGCAAGGTCAACGGTCACCGCTTAGTTTTCCTCGACAGTGCCGCGAGTGCACAAAAACCACAGGCCGTGATCGACGCTATGACTCGTATTTACACTCATAGCTATGCTAACGTGCACCGTGGATTGTATACACTTGCTGAAGAGGCCACTGAGGCCTATGAGGGCGCGCGTGCCAAGGTGGCGAGGTTTATTAACGCCGCTGATGTCCGTGAAGTCATCAACGTGCGTAACGCCACTGAGGGTATCAATCTGGTCGCCTACGCGTGGGGACGCGAGCACATTCAGGCCGGAGATCGCATCGTCATCACGGAGCTAGAACACCATGCCAATCTGGTCCCTTGGCAGCAGTTGGCCAAGCGACAGGGTGCGGAGCTCGCTTATATTCCGGTCACCGAAGAGGGTTTGCTCGATCTGGATGCTGTCCCTCCCTTATTGGACGATGGACGCACGAAGCTCGTTGCCTGTTCTGTCATGTCCAACGTCCTCGGAACCCTTCCGCCGGTCACTGAGGTCGCCGAAATGGCGCACGCGTCGGGAGCGATTGTGGTTATGGACGGTGCTCAAGCCGTCCCGCATCAGTCCATCGACGTTCAGACGTTGGGTGCGGACTTTATGGCCTTCTCGGGACACAAGATGTGCGGTCCCGGCGTTGGCGTTTTGTGGGGGCGCCGCGAACTATTGACGTCAATGCCGCCCTTCCTGTACGGTGGTGATATGATTCTGACGGTGAAGCAACAGGATGCCAAATGGAATGAGCTACCCTACAAGTTCGAAGCTGGTACGCCACCCATCGCTGAGGTCGTCGGCTTAGGTGCTGCGGTTGACTTCCTGACCGACATTGGGATGGATGCGATTCACGCTCATGAGCAAGATATCGTCGCTTACGCCATGGAACGATTGGCGGAGATCCCGGATCTCGATATCCTAGGGCCTGGTCCTGCGGAACGCGGCGGTGTCATTTCATTCTGGATGGGGGCTGCACATCCCCACGATATCGCGGCCATTTTGGATTCTGAGGGCGTGTGTGTGAGGGCGGGCCATCATTGCGCCCAACCCCTGCATGACCGATTCTGCATTCCGGCGAGCGCTCGAGCTAGCTTCTATATTTACAATGACAAGGACGACGTAGATGTCCTGGTCGAGGCCCTGGACAAAGTGGTGCGCATACTAGGCCGGCGGTGATACCCCGCCAGATTCGATGTTGATCGACCATCGCCTGTCAACGCTTGTGCACTCTCTCATTCTACGTCAAACAAGGAGATGATATGAGTTCTGATCTTTATCGCGAACAGCTTCTGGATCATTACCACAATCCGGAGAACTTCGGCACGTTGGAGGATCCCGACGTGGATATCGAGATGGATAATCCCACGTGTGGTGACATGATTCACCTGACAGCCCACTTGGATGATGAGGGGCGCATTTCCCAGGTCATGTTTGAGGGTCAAGGATGCGTCGTCAGTATGGCGGCTTCCTCGATGTTTACGGAGAAGGTCATTGGAAAGACCCCGGATGAGGTTGAGGAGATGGGATTGGCCGAGATTCAGGAGATGATGGGCGGTATCCGTCTGAGCATGGGCCGCGTGAAATGCGCGCTTCTCTCATTGAATGCGATGAAGGCAGGTCTTCGGGAGGCTGGTCGATTGTAGATTACCGGTCTGGGTCTTGGCTGCGCCGGAATGCCTGCACCCTCATTCAAAGATCTCCTCGGGTTCCTCGTGGGGCTCAATTCTAACGGGTATCGCTTCAGGCACGATGTTCTCGATGTCGACGCCTTCGGGTGCTTTCACCTGAGGTACAATTGAGTACTCGCCGACGGTCATATTCGTCAGGTCTAAGGTCAACTCAACATCTGAAGAGGGATTCAGCGTTTCCATCGTCGCAAGGGGGCCGCTTAGGATAACCAGCACGGAATCCAAACCCACGGTCGCCGTTAGGCCCTCGCCCAAACCCCGGACCTGCGGCGTGACGTCCACTGTGAGACCGCTGCGGATCACCTCGACGCTCAGGGTCACGGTGACTCTTGGGGTTTCGGGAAGGATCAGGGACAGGCCCGCAGGCATTCGTAGCGCCACGGTGGTCGTCACCGTTTGGGTTATCCCCCCAAGGGATATGGGCTCTGTCTGGATCGCAGACGTTTCCCTCACGACTTCTCTGCGCCCCACAACGTTAACCGTCGGCGGTTGTATCAGCACACCGGCGACCCGGTACCCGGGTGGCGGCTGTCCCTCCACATTAGGGTTGACGGCGATTTCCCGAAAATCCGCCATTGGTTCCACCGGCACAT
>WJLE01000255.1 GCA_014728655.1 Candidatus Uhrbacteria bacterium | reverse complement strand
GTGTAAGCCGGGGGGTTTTGGTTGGGGGCTATTGGCTTTTAGCTTTTGGCTGTTAGCTATTGGCTTCTGGTAGTTGACCGAGTCTTTGAATAAAGTGATTGAGTTGACGGCTGACGGATTCCAATAGGACGAGAGCTTTGTGAGTCATCTGATCGTCCGCAAGTCGAAGTCGCTTCATCTGTAACAGTTGAGTTTCCAGCTCAAATGCGGAACCGTTCGCGATGCGACAGAAACGGCGTAACTCGTTGTCGCTTTTCGACCTATCCCTTCTGCGATATTGGACGGAATCGATAACGCGGATCGATGGATCTGCGAGCAAAGACCGAAGCGCTCTTCAGCTGGAAGTGTTTTTGCGATTTGTCGTACTAAAATGGAAAGCTCGAATGAATCCTTTCAAAGGTTAAGTGATTTGTAACGACTCATGTTACAGTTAGTGACGTCTCCTTGTGACGCTGTCAAGATGTTAATATGTGATAACCAAAGGCCAATAGCTAAAAGCCAACAGCCCCTATGAAACGCCGCAAACCTATCCAGTTCGACGTCATCTCCATCTTCCCGGAGGTGTTCCCTGCCTATATGGAGGCGTCGATTTTGGGACGTGCACAAAAATCAACGCGCATGCGTTATAAGGTACATGACTTACGCGACTACACGCATGATCGTCATCGCACCGTGGATGATAAGCCGTTCAGTGGCGGTCCGGGGATGCTCATGAAGCCGCAGCCTTTTTTGGAGGCGCTCGCGGATCTGGGTGTGCGTAAAAAGAAAGATGGCAAGCCGACGGTAAAAGCCAAGAACACGCGCGTCATCGTCACCGCGGCAAATGGAAAGCAATTTACGCATCACGACGCCGTCCGTCTTTCCAAACAGGATCGGCTCATTTTTCTCTGCGGACGCTACGAAGGTATTGACCAGCGCGTCATCGATCGATTGGCGGATGAGACGTTCACGATCGGTCCGTATGTCCTGACCGGCGGGGAGTTGCCGGCTATGGTGATGATGGATGCGATCGCGCGTCATGTGCCCGGGGTACTTGGAGACGAGGCTTCGTTGGATGAAGAAAGTTGGGCGGATGGCGATGGGCTATTGGCCGATAGCTATTGGCCACTGGCTAGTAAGAAAGCAGCCAAAAACCAAAAGCTAAAAGCCAAAAGCCAATACGGAACCGGCGAATACCCGCAGTACACGCGTCCTGAGGAATGGTTGGGCATGAAGGTCCCTCCGGTCCTTCTTTCGGGCGATCCAAAGAAGATCAAAGCGTGGCGTGAGGAGCATCGGAAGAAAGACGATTAAATGTCATCGCTTTATTCTGTTGTCGCGACGCCATCTATCGAATTCTTTTGTGTACTGTTCGAGCGTATCGAGTCCAACTCGTTTCCGTCTTTTGTTTACATTGACGCGATCCTGAATTGGTCGAGGGATAACGTTGCCGGTTTTGCCTCTGTAGAACTGCGTCCCGTATCGCTGTTTCTCGCCTTGATTAACAAGGATGCGGTCCGTCAGAAAGGCATGCTCATAAGATGCAAACCCGCAATGTGCTAAACATGCTTTTTGTCATTCCAAATCATCATCCTGGTGCTGTACAAGTAGCCAAAAGTGACATAGCCCCTCTGATCCCAGTAATGCTCGGTTGGGATATCCATCGCGTCGAATGATTTCGTGAATTTGGCGATTGTGATCATGGTCCATCTTGTTCATGATCATGTCTGCCAAGCTCATGGAGGCAGATGGGAAAGGAAGACATCGTCGAAAACCCTGATCGTCCGCAAACATTCGATCAATCCGTTCAACAAGGGCTTTGTCTGTCTTCATCGCGTGATGGATTAGAGGTTGATGTTAGCTCTTCGAACCTTTCCAAGATAGCTCAAACATCATGGTTAACATGTCGTGGATCACCTGATCCTCAATGATGATGCCCACGGGGTGGTCTTGGCTAAAGTTTAAGACAGAGACTTTATTCGTTCCGTAGATGGTAATTTCGCAGGAGGATTCAAATGGAACCTGTACCGCGTATCGTCTGACGGGCCAAAGGTTTTTTGGCATCCGTTTGTAGTAGGTTTCATTGAATGTACGATCTTTTGGGGTATCCGGCAGAATGACGCGCGTGGTGACGCCTAGTTTGATCTTTCTTGCGAGGTACTGTTTGACGAGTGCGGCAGGTAGCCATTTGCCGATCTCTTTTCCGTTCGTCCAGGCGAGCATTTCGTATTTCTTCGTCGGAGTCATGTGATCCTCGTGGACTTGCAGGACTTCCGGAAAACCTTCGAAATAACGGATACGTGGTTTTTGCGGACTTAAGTTAAACAGTCCCTCGATCTCCGGTAGCACTCTTTCAGCTTTTTCAACCGCATCCGTTGCAATCCGGACACGTTGTTTTACGTATCGTAACAGCTTGTCCGGTTTCTCAATTTGATAGTAGATCTTGTTCCTTCGTTGTAGTTCGATCACCAAACCTTTTACCGCGAGGTCCGTGAGCGTTGCGTACGTTGTTGTCCGGTTCCGTTTTGCGACCTCGGCGATTTTTGAGGGGAACCCACCGCCCAGTTCCAGTAATGCAACATAAATCGCAGCCTCGTGCTTATTGAGTCCCAGGGACCGGATCTGTCCGACAAGCGTTTGATTTACCTGAATGTTTGCTGACATATTTTGTTGCAATTGACGAACAAAATACTCTAACTTGGCTAAATATAGCCTATTTAAGGTAAATTGTCAAATAGTGACTGTTTAGTTTTTACAACAAAATGGATTTATCCTGTATCACAGGAGCACAACGCACACGTTGTAACTTCTACCAGGAGGGTACCTTGGACAATCAAGCGCATGCGTATGTCATCGAAGCCTCAGCGGTTATCGATCTGCAGTACCGAATCCCCTGTATTGAAGAGTGGGGAAAGAGTTTTATCATCTGCGGAGATGTTATCGATGCAGAAACGTTTAAGACCCAGAAGTTCTATAGCTTCCTTCGGGAGCATGAGGACCATCCGGTCTGTGCGCAGGATCCGAAGATCCCTGGTCCAAAGAAGATTCACGTAGTCCGTCCGTTGAAACCCTGCATGCTCGAAACGTTCATGCGGATGCTGCATGAGGACGGACTGCGGTTTGCCGTCATCGAAGAATGGACGGAAGTTGTCTTTCAATGGCTGGTGATTCGCCGGAATGAGCTTTGTTCATTTGACGAAATCCATAACATGGAGCTTCTGTGTTACGGATCGTACCAAGAGCACATCCAGCACGGATATCATAAAAACCATCCTGGATTCTTGGTTCGGAACTTTCCGTACTACGCTCGTCTGCGTACGTTCATGGATTCTGAACAACCTTGCATCTACTCGAACAAACGTCGGAATGATCAGGTTTCACCCAGCGCACATTACCTGTGCATTCGACAATCAAGGAGATGAGCATGAAGAAGCTATTTGGCGATCGTCCGTTCGATCCGGAGTGGTTACTCGGGAAGGTTTTTAACGTGATTTGCGTCACGATCACGGCTCGAGACTTTCACAAATTTCACAAACCGATCTTTGGATTGGCCGAGGTGAAGCGTAAGACGTCTGATGGCGGTGAGGTTCAGTACGTCGTGGAGTTCACGCATGATGTATCCTTGCCACGAATCTTGCCGCTCGTTAGTGTGCGCAATGGTTTGAGCGGTGCAGCGTTGGTACTTGTGATTTCTTGGGAAAACGATTGTCATTGGGCGCTGTATACGGATACGCCGAGCCCCCATCCTGATCGTGAAGACGAAGTGATTACCACGCAAAGTTTGCGTCGTCACGCACTGAACTCCATTTACTTCAATCGTCACGATTGAAGGGGATAGCTTATAAAACAGCATAGAGCTCCCTATGCTGTTTTCTTTTTAGTTCACTAGCGGGATCTCCACCTCCTGCGGACCGGCGGCGTAGGGACCGACTTGGTAGGGCGGAAAGATGACCGTGAGCCACTGATCGTTCAGGGCGACGACGCCGTAGTTCTCGGGTTTTGGTTCCGTACCGGTTCGGATCCATTCTTTGTCATCCCCTAGGTATTCGTGCGCCTCCAACTGCTGGCGCGCAGCTTCGACGACCTCACCCATTGAGAGTTCGTCCCGAGTTTCCAGATACTCCGGAAGCGTAATCAGCGTGCGATTCTCTCCATCGAACAGGTAGCTTTGATACAGCGCGTTCGGATGCGCGCCACCGGTATATTCCGATCCGGTAAGCAGGACGTTGAGGATTCCATCCTCATGATAGAGGTGTACGGGTTCCAGGGTCAGCGTAATCGGACCGGGAGGGGTGATGACGGGTTCCTCCGCAATCCGCTTAAAGGCTTCCGTTAGATCGTTCATGTCCTTACGAATGGTCCGGTTAAAGGAGTCCGCATAGGAGGCGTTCAGAAGAACGGGATAGCGAATGTCGATCGTATACGTGCTATGGTCCTCACGAATGACCTCGTCCCGTATGACCAATTCCTGGGATACCGGCCATTCGAAGGTTTGCATGATTTCTTGAATGAGGCTGTCAGCCGTACTGGGATCAAACTCCTCACATTGTGCTTCCGTGAATGTGCCATCGTTACAGCGTTCATCAAGCCGTGGATTCGTAGGATGCTGAACCACGAACGTGAGAACGACGAGCCAGTCATTCTGATGCGTGGCATAACGCCAGGTGCGGTAGGTGTTCCCGGCTCCGGAATCGCTCGTGATGCACTCGTCCAGGGCGATCCCGTTCAGGTAGATCATCTGATTGACATAGCTTGCACCACCGACGTGCATGCAATGGTCAATCATCCCTTCCTCCTCTTGCGAATTTGCCACGTCAAGCTCCAGCCAGGCCTTGTCCAACGGACGGTCTTCCAGATCGAGTGTTAGACGATCCGTTCCGTTCCAGGTGCTGGTGCTGTCGGATGGGGCGGGATATTGGAACCGAAATCCCGGAGCGCCGTTGTAGGTCATCCAGCCATCCTGTGAAATCGGGGAACCGATCGGTGCTTCGTCCAAGAATGAGTCATCCTCTATCAGGTCGGGTTGCGGGTTGGAGGTTGAAGGCTGCGGTTGTTCCGGAGGTTCTTCCGTTTGGGCAAAGGGATTGCAGCCTGCGCCGAGCAGTAGGGCGACTGCAACACACGTCGCGATGAGGGGAGTTTTCATATCGCTACGATCATACCGCATTGGGTACGGCTTGCAACTAGGCGACCTACGTTGTGGCGTGTTTGCGCTTCCGGTGGGTCCAGCGTTTGTAGAGCTCGTCCGGCAGCACGACGAGGGAGCCGATCGCAAGAATGATGATCCACGTTTGCCAAGGAACGGTGTCCACCTTCAGCAGGTTCGTTAGCGGTCCTCCGTTCAGGGCGAAGATCGTCAGTAGCACCACGATGCCGATGGCGGCAAGCAGGTGCGGATTTCCCAAGGGGTTTAGTTTGAAGACGGAACGGCTGCTGGATCGGAAGCTGAACGCCGCCCACCATTGCATGGACGTCATGGTTAAGAGGACGAGTGCGAAGCGCATGCTTTCGGATGCATCGTTCAGGGCAAAGAAGTATGCACCAAGTCCATAGAGACCCATACTACCTCCCATCACGGCGATACGGATCCAGGCGGCTCTGGTGAGCAGCTTACCGTGTGGAGGTTTGCGGTGGCCACCGTGGGTCGGCTCCATTGCGATCGCCAGGACCGGAAGCGCGTCTGTGATGAGGTTCAGCCAGAGAATCTGGACGGCGATGAGTGGGGTTGGAAGCATGAGGATGAGCGCAATACCGATGACCGTTAGCTCCATAGCGTTGGTTGCAAACAGGTACGAAACGACCTTTTGGACATTCCCCAGCACGGTTCGTCCTTCCTTGATCGCATCTACGATCGTTCGGAAATTGTCATCCGTCAGTACAAGGTCTGCGGCCTCTCTGGCCACATCCGTACCGGTTCCGCCCATGGCGATTCCAACATCCGCCGCATGGAGGGCGGGGGCATCGTTCACTCCGTCACCGGTCATGGCGATGATCTTCTTGTCCTCACGGGTGGTCTGGATGAGGC
>WJLE01000002.1 GCA_014728655.1 Candidatus Uhrbacteria bacterium | reverse complement strand
CGTTAGTTTCTTTAGATTTGTTGCCGCAGTGGTTAAAGGCGACGGGAACTTATATTTCTGCGGGCCATTAGGAACGCGAAGGAAATAACTTGAGCAAGATCAAACTGAAAGCACTCGTAAAAGACGCCTACAATGCCCAAGTTATTTCGCTTTCAGTCCTTAGTTATTTCAGTGGAGTCAACCTTGGGATGGTTTAGAAATGGGTTGACACTTTGTTCAGTGTATAGATCATTCAACGCCCGCTCCCAGCCCCCGTACCCCTCCGGGTAGGCTGCGCGCTCCTCGGGGGCGGTCTCCTTAGAGCATATTTGAAAATTACCGCAACCAGACCTCCGAGCCTATAAAACATTTCACCCAGAAACCCATAAGAGCCATGCTACGAATGCATGGGGAGTCGCTTAGGCATCCGGCAGTCTCCCTCCTTCACCCCCTGTCCTGAACCCCCACCCATTGTCCCTTTCCCATATTTGGACTATACTTGGAGTGAAACGTCCGGTAACCTAGACAACCATCCGAATTCACTACATTCAGCCGATCCCAGACCTTAATTTCATCTCGATATTGGAACCTACGGCGCCCTCTCTCGTTCTTTTGATCTCTGATGGTTGACGCATCAGTGCATCGGAAACAAAGTCTTTTCACATCACTTTAAGACTGTCCGGGTTCGTAGTCAGGCACGAAACGCAGTGGAGTAAGGTAGCACCTGCCACCAACATGATATAGGGAGACCATCCAACTTACCTTTACATGAAAACTAAAAACTCTGTGATCTTTGTGAGAGATCTCTGCGAATCTCTGTGTCCCAGATGATTTGGAGACGTGTACGGTAGCGAAATTTCCAGTGTACTTAGAACCTATCCGAAAAATCCCTACACGGAGCTACACAGAGTAGACACGGAGCAACACAGAGAAAAAAATGAGTCAAAAATAGGACTTCGTCCAATGGCTTGAGCCCGTAGCCTTGGGTGAAACCGCCTATCAACAGCGTATCGGTGGCTGTGAGAAGGATAAAGGGACTCTGTGCTTCTCTGTGATAAATCTCCGGGCACTCTGTGTTCCTGCATTTTCGGATAGATACTTAGTTTTTTCAGTAGAGTCATGGTTGAGAAGACATCTCAGGGAGGGTAACGAAACATGGCAGAGAAAGATGAAGGATTGACACGCGCCATCCCCGAAGCACCTTTCCAGGTTGTAGCCATCGCGGCCTCAGCGGGGGGGCTGAAGGCGTTGAGCCGCGTGCTCTCCGGACTTCCTGAGGACTTTCCCGTGCCCATCGTGGTGGTGCAGCACCTGGACCCCCGCCACCGCAGTCTGATGGACGAGATCCTGGACAAGCGCACCCCGCTGCACGTCAAGCAAGCCGAGGCGGGGGACCACCCGGAGGGCGGCACGGTCTACATCGCCCCGCCAAATCATCACCTGCTGGTCGATGGCGACAGCTCGCTGCTGCTCACGCAAACAGAACTGGTGCACTTTGTGCGCCCCTCGGCCGATCTGCTCTTCGAATCGGTGGCGGGCACGTACAAGGAACGGTGTATCGCCGTGGTGCTCACCGGCAGCGGGAAGGATGCGGGCATGGGCGTTGAGGCGGTCAAGAAGGTTGGCGGCACCGTCATCGCTCAGAACGAGGAGACGGCCGATTTCTTCGGGATGCCGGGGACCGCCATTGAGACCGGCTGCGTGGATTTCGTCCTCGGATTGGACGAAATCGCACCCGCGCTGATCACCCTGGTCGTGCAGGAGGATCAGACAGACTCCGAGGCATCCAATTCGGACAGTTCAGCAGATTAAGCAGATTGGCTTCTCTGAAAATGTCAACGGATTGATCGGATTATACCAATTGTCTGATGAAGCAGCATGATCTATTCTGCCTCTATGGGAGTAAAAGCATATCGGATATTTCGCTGGACGTAAGCGTTTAGTTTTGTGAGCATCCAGGTGCAACGCACTTTCGATCTCAAATATACAGGTTTGCAAGCACATCCCAGGGCATTGTTCAGATTTTGGCGTCCCTTCGTTGTAAGTGCGTTGCACCTAGTAT
>WJLE01000254.1 GCA_014728655.1 Candidatus Uhrbacteria bacterium | reverse complement strand
CCTCCAAGCAACCGTGAATCGTTACAAGGATCACCCCGCTCTTGAGGCATGGCAGGTGGAAAACGAAATTCTATTCCCATTTGGAATCTGTCCCAAAACTAAACGCTCCTTCTTTAAACAGGAAGTGGAGCTCGTCCGATCCCTGGATCCGGATCATCCCATATACACCACGGATTCCGGAGAGCTTTCGACCTGGATTGTCGTTGGCTCCTTGGTAGATCGACTTGGGATCAGCACCTATCGCGTCGTGACAACGGTTGGCGGCATTGTGTGGAGGTATCGTGCGATCCCTCCGTTCTGGTACGCACGACGCGCCATCCTCGCTAGGCCATTCGTTGGCCAGGTATATGTCTCTGAATTCCAGATGGAACCGTGGTCCGACCAATCATTGGCGGACGCGCCGCTCGAAGAACAATTTCGAACATTTCCGATTGAGCAGATGAAGGATAACTTCCACTATGCCGAACGGATGCGATTTGAGGAAGTCTACTTCTGGGGTGTGGAGTGGTGGTATTTCATGAAAACGAAGAAAAACGACGATCGTTTTTGGGAGATGGCAAAACGCTTCTACGCATCACACCACATTCCGTAAGCCTATGCTGCGATCCAAACACACACACCTCGGATTGGACATCGGGGGAACAAAGATCTCCGGCATGCTGCTGAACGCAGAAGGCTCCAACCTGCTGTTTCGAGAGGTTCCGGTTCGACGAAGCTGGAGCTCCAGACAGCTCCGGCGGATGCTGGAATCGTTCGTGCAGGACCTTGCGGAACGGGCGCACAGCTCCTCGAAGTCCATCCGCACGATTGGAATCGGCGTCCCCGGCCCATTGGGAGAGGATGGCTCCATCCTGCAGGCTGTAAACCTACCCTCACTGACAAAAACACGGTTGCAGAAACTGGCCCCAAACGCAAAAACCACCATCTGGAACGACACGGTCTGCGCAGCGTATGCCGAAGCGACTTTGGGCAGTCTTGCGAACTGTTCCACCGGAATCCTCCTCATGAGCGGAACCGGGTTGGGAGGAGCATCCGTCATTCGCTTAAATGAACAAGGACGACTTGGATCCGATACCATGCTACAGATCTCAAACCTGGAAATCGGCCATGTCGTCGGTGATCTGGATCGAATGAGCGACACAACGAACCGAGCGTTTGAATATGAAGCGTTCTGCAGCAGACAGTTCTTTCGTCAACATACGAAAAAAAGCGAGCGAACGCTGTACGAGGCCGTCTGGAAAGGGAATACGGAGGCAGCGCACCTGTTCGAACGATTCGGAATCAACCTAGGATCCGCAATTGCAAGCGCGGATACGTTATTCCGGCCCGATACGATTGTGTTAGGCGGGGGAATGACGGCTTACTTACCCGCATATCGTAAAACCATGGAACGCACGTTCCGACAACGACGGTTCCATCTGACCAAGGCACCTCAGATCATTCACTCAAAATTCGGTCCGGAAGTGGGAGCCCTGGGTGCCGCACTCTACGGCACGGTCCAATCCTGCCAACGTTAGGGGGTCATTCCTTCACGCAAGCGGGTGGAAATGCTAACCTGATTCGCGTTATGCCAAGACGTGAAGTTGTGTTTGATATTGAAACACGCAACACCTTTCAAGACGTGGGTGCGTACAACCCGGCGCTGTTGCAGGTCTCCGTCGTGGGTGTGTATTTCTATGAAACCGATACGTTTGAAGCGTTCTTTGAGGAAGATCTGCCTTCCATGTGGCCACGCTTTGAGCGCTCAGACCGACTCATCGGTTACAATAGCAACGGATTCGATATTCCGTGCCTGCAATCCTACTATCCGGGAGATCTCACAAACCTCCCATCTCTCGATCTGATGTTTGAACTTCAGAAACACCTAGGTTTCCGGATTAAGCTGGATGATGTGGCACAAGCGACATTGGGAGTGGGGAAGTCTGGACATGGACTTCAGGCCGTGGACTTCTGGAAGAAAGGGGAGCTGGAGAAGCTAAAGGACTACTGTCTGCAGGATGTAAAAGTGACACGCGATGTGTACGAGTACGCGCTGGAGCACAAAGAGGTAAAATTCAACGATCGGATGGGGCAATTACAGACCGTCAGCCTTCCAATCGACCCCGTTGATGCATCACAAACAAGCGCCGTAAACCTGAGTTTAGGCATCTAATCGCGCATTGCATCAAATAAGATTTACTTATCCACACGATTCTGCCAGCACACTAGATGTTGTGTTATAATTACGTAGCAACCACAATATATAGTGG
>WJLE01000253.1 GCA_014728655.1 Candidatus Uhrbacteria bacterium | reverse complement strand
CAGCGAACCAATCGCGTTCACTCGCGCTCGTTCAAGCGGGTGTGACGAGCGGGATGCATCCATTTGTTGCAAAGAAACTATCAACCATTCGAAACGTCACTGCAGATGAACGGGTCGAGAGTCTGATGACGGCACTACTCTGGTCACGCTCCGGTCGCGCATCCGTCGACGAGGCGTTAGACATCCTTGGATAAAAAAAATTTCCCTCGCAACACGAGGGAAATTTTTTATTCTGATTTGGTTTGCTTTGGGTAGACCTGCTTCATGAGCGTGGACTTCTTACGATCCGCTTTGCTCTTACTGATGGCCTTGGTTTTCGCCGCCTTGTCGGCTGCTTTCTGAAATTTAGTGATGGCCGCTTTTGCTTCGTCGAGCTTGCCGGCCTTGATGAGCTCCTCAACGTCCTTATACAGATGTTTCACATTTGTACGAATTCGGACGTTGTGAGCCTGGCGCTTCTTGCTCTGACGCAAATCTTTGATCGCGGCTTTCTTGTTAGGCATAGATGTGAGGCAGAATTTACTATGCTTTTAATGTATCGTCAATTCACAGCACTCTTTTGACTTCGCGGCCTAAAACTCATAGAATTGCTAGGCAAAATATACGGATGTTTTTATTGATATATTTTACGACGCTTTATTTTTCTTTTAAATAAGAAGAAAAATGGTCCCTGTAGTTTAATGGATAGAACAAGAACCTCCTAAGTTCTAAATGGTGGTTCGATTCCACCCGGGGACGCCACGCCCCCCTGTCTTTAATCCGGGGGTCTGGCTGCTAAGAATTTCTTAGCAGTTGGAGATCCGGATGAAATCAGATCACAGTTAGAGAATTAAATCGTTAGATTTTTAGTGTTATACGTTTCACGTGAAACAATCTGAACTATAGTCAGAGTTTTATTCTGAGATTTCTATTGCTTCACGTGAAACATCAGGCGATTACAAATTCTTAGGTTGTTTCACGTGAAACAGCGACCGCAACTTGCAAACAATCTAACTATCTATCAACCATCCAGAGTAATTTGTTATGCAGTTCTTCCTAATTCATGCTCACTTACTTGGCTTCGACTCATGTTATTCTGAGTAAGATGACTTCTTTTCAGTAAGTGCAAGAAATTTGCCCCCATGGGCCATTAGCTCAGTTGGCTAGAGCGCTGCATTCGCATTGCAGAGGTCATCGGTTCGAATCCGATATGGTCCACCATTGAAAGCCCTCGATTAGTTTCGGGGGTTTTCGTTATTTATCTGATAATCGAAATTGAACAGATCGCAGTATGAAAAGTTATTCATCTGTTTCACGTGAAACAGATTTCGATTTTGGAATAACCACATTCGTCTACTAATAAAACACCCTAAATAGTTTCACGTGAAACATTTCTGATAAGCTCGTTGCTTGCTGAAAGAGATGCGTCAAAGTTTATCGATTATATTTAGTTGGTTTTGTTTAACCATAAACTTATTCACAGTAACAAGATTATCTATTTATTGGCTAAAATAAGAACATTTAACGATAAATTAGTATTTTGCGACGCTATTTATGAAAGCATATTGGATGGATGGTAAAATATAGCTACAAATGAATATCTGGAAACGTAATTGGTCTATTTACGTTACGTTGATGGTATTGGTGCCATCAACCGTTTTTGCGATGTCCAGCACAAACTATGCGATTGAATGGGATTCCATTAATAGTGGCGGTGAAGATTCCAGCAGTTCTACGAACTATCAACTCAGAGATACGGTAGGAGAACATGGGACCGGAATCAGTAGTAGTGAAAACTATACCCTTGGTGCCGGATACCGGCAGGGCGATTCACAGGATCCGTTCTTGTCGATTGCAATCGGAACACAGGAGAATTCCGTTCAAACCACGTGGACGAATTTCTCTAATTCTACGAGCTCTGTCACGGTTGCGAGTGCGGGAAGTTTTTCTACGAGTGATTATATCGGGGTGATTGAAAATAGGGGATTTGGACAACTGGTTGCGGTTGGGAAGATCTCCGGAATTAACGGAAACGTCATTTCGGTTGATGATTGGGAGGGTGAGCCCGCATCCTTGTCTGCAGTTGCATCCGGTGGAGATGATTATGTGTATCGGATGAATGGCAACGCAGCGCAGTTGGGGGTTCAGACGGTATCCACAGAAAGTACTTCTATGACACTAACGGATATAGCCACGAACGCGAATAATGGCTATACTGTGAGCGTTCAGGGGGATACCGACCTTTCTTATTCCAGCGTATCGATCACAAACGTTTCCGATGGAACCGTTTCCGTCGATGCTGAAGAGTACGGAATTGAAACCGTAGGTACGCTTGGCGTTGGTACGGGTTCTGACTTGGATATCCCAACTTCAACAACACGCACGATCCAAAATTCAAGCACGTACGCATCAGAAGATCGTGTTGCGGTGATTTACAAATTATCTGTAGATGCAGTGACACCGGCGGGAGACTACACGCAAACGGTTCTGTATCGAGTTACGGGTAATTTCTAGATCCAGTTTCGACACATTTGCACGAGTTTCGCGTGAATGTGTTGTACCTTGATCTAAATCCATAGTTTATTCGAATTACTTTTTAACCGTTCACGTTTTTAACGCGGCTTTATCCCTAGTATCCAGAAAACGCTAGAGACAACGTCACGGTAAAAACACAGATCTTACTTCTTATGAAACAACAGCTTGTCATCCGTGCACTTATTACCGTTGCTGCATTTTTTATCGCGTTGGCCCTTATTCCGGTTGGTGCTTCGGGTGTTACGGTTACGGTTTCTGATGGATCCGGTACGACGGATGCGGGATCCGGTGGTTCTACGGAAATTACGACCTCCTTTACGAGCTCCGGATTATACGTGACGGGCACGCAGATGACGCTGACCGTTTCTCCGGCCTCCACCTCCACGCTCACGGATTGCTCCACAGCTTCAACGGACTTTGGTGGTTCTGCAGGTTCATTCGGATCGTTTACTACGAGTACGGCCGTATTTACGCTGACGGAAAACGTCGCTACAAGCACCAGCGGATCGCTCTGTCTGACCTATGGGTTGACCACGACGACTGCAACGAATTATTCCATCTCTGTACTCGCGACCAGCTCCACTTCGGAATACACGGCAACGGATTTTGGCGCCGCTCTCTATTATGTACTTGGAGGTAATGAAGTTACCGTTTCAGCGCAGGTTCCGGCATCGCTTTCGTTCTCCATTCGAAACAGCGCGGATACGGCAAATACCAACGTCTGTGCACTTGGTACGCTCTCGCTAAGTCAGGTGAATTTCTGTGATTACCGACTGCGAATCGCAACGAATGCAGCAAACGGATTTACAACGACACTCCAGCCGGATGCAATCTTCAACGCCGGCGGTAGTGCGACCATGACAGCGATTACGAATGACACGGCATTTGCTACGGGAACAGAGGCCTACGGGATCGCATTCCTTGTAGGCGCAACATCCGGTGGACGCTCGGGGGTGGGTGCATTTGATCAGCCGGTAACGGAAGCGGGTTCATCCGTCGATGCATCGCTGACATTTGACGCGGATTCTACTCCACTGGATTTTACGACAGCAACAACCGTCATCAGCTACACGGCACCGTTTAACGCCGCTTCAGCACCTAGTCTGATCACAACGTCTCGTGTGATGCATGGTGCCGCGATCGGTGCCGGAACTCCAACCGGAGACTATTCGCACACAATTACCTATCGCGTTACCGGCTCGTTCTAGCAACCTAACAGGACTTGTATCCTTCTTTGGAGGGGCATTACTTATGTACCGAACCATCATTCGAATCACCATCGCACTCGCTGCATTCCTTGCCCTTCCGTTGAACTCCGCTTTTGCAACCACGGTTTCACCTCTTCTCTTTGAATTCGAAATCGCTCCGGGTAAAAGTACACAGGAAACGATCAGTGTTATCAATGATTCGGAGCAGACGCAGACCTATACGCTGTTTGTTGAGAACTTTATCGCAAGCGGTGAGGATGGATCGCAGCAATATCTTCACGAGGAGATTCCAACGGGTCTTGCATCCTGGGTAGTGGTGGATGAGCCGACGGTTACGATTGCTCCGGGAGAGCGTGCGGAGTTTCCGTTTTTAGTTAACGTGCCTAACGATGCGGAGCCGGGTGGTCATTACGCAACGGTCTTCTTCAGCCGTGGCGGAGCATCCGGTCGTTCGACAGGTGTTGGGATTACTGAACAGGTTGGAGTACTATTGTTGGTCCAAGTGCCGGGAGATATTAAAGAGCAGGCGAATGTTGAGTCCTTCCGGATTACCAATGGAATGATTCTGAACCGATTGCCTGCCGAATTTGAGCTTCGGATTCGGAATACGGGTAGCGTTCATATCAGTCCACGCGGCACCCTGGTGGTCCGCAATCTGCTCGGAAGTGTTGTGGAGCGACTTCCTGCGAATCCGAACAAATCCCGCATTTTGCCTAACAGTATCCGCAGAATACAGAGCGGTTGGGCGAAAACGTTGGAGGAAAAGCAAGGGGGATTCTTCGCCGAACTCACCAACGAATGGAATAACTTTGCAATCGGCAAGTACACGGCGTCCATCGATGTAACGTACGGGTCTCGACAGACTGCTTTACCGGATCAGCGTGTGAGTTTTTGGGTTATCCCTTGGAGGATCTTAATCGTCGTCATTCTCATTATCGTAGCTATCATTGCCCTAGTTAAGGGGTACAACGCACTTCTGATCCGATCGGCACTTCGGAGTTCACGTTCCGGAAAAAGGAAATCATAGCCTCGTTCATTTGGGAGTCGTTGTGGTAGCGGTCGTTCTTTCATGAAACACAAATACCTTATCCACCGTTTATTTGGAACTGCGGTCGGCCTTTTTGCCGTCGTAGCGTTTTTGCTTTTCGTTAATCTCGGATCTGCAGCAGAACTGTCATACGTCAGTGACCAGATCACAGATCCGCTCATTAACCAAGCAACGAATCACACCATTCAGTTTGTGACTCCGACCGGTGTGGATGCCGCTTCTGACACGATTACGCTCACATTTGATACGTTTAGCTTGGGTTCGGTGGGCGTTGGTGATATGGATATGACGCACGGAACAAGCACGGGTACAGAGCATTCGGAAACCCTTGCCGCTTCCGCTGCCGCCGGTGTGTGGGGGGTCGGCATTTCCGGACAAGTGATTACGTTTACCGCACCCACGGATGCTGCGGCAGGCGAGATCGTCGGTAGTTCGACGGTGCGTATTCTGATCGGAACCAATGCTTCCGGTGGAGTGAATCAGATTACGAATCCCGGGACATCCGGTAGCTATACCGTAACGGTAGGAGGTACTTTCGGAGATGCTGGAAGTCTGGGTGTCGCCATCGTCGACAATAATCAGGTTTCTGTGACGGCATCTTATCCTCCGGAGCCGACGATCACTCCACCAAGCGGTGGAGGTTCCGGCGGACAGGATACAACACCACCCACCATCTTTAACGTTCAGGCTTCTACGACTTCGTTCACGACGGCGGTCATTACCTGGCAGACGGATGAGAGTGCAAATTCCGGCGTGGACTACGGTCACAGCGCAACATACGCTTCCGGTACGGTTAGCGATTCCTCCCTCGTGACGTCCCATACGATCAACCTGACGGGGTTGATTCCGTGTAAGGCCTATACCTTCCGTGTACGGTCCTCTGATGCGATTGGAAACCCCGCCAGTTCCGGTGGGCATACCTTCACGATGCCCTGTGATACGGTGGCGCCGACGATCACGAACGTTCGGGCGGAGAATATTACAGACACAAGCGCAATCCTCATGTGGGACACGAATGAGCCTGCGACCTCACGAACGCATTATGGGACTTCTACAACCTATGGACAGACGGGAACGGCCATTGGCTATGTGACGACACATGCGATTCCGGTTGCCGGACTATCGCCCGGAACCCTGTACCATTTTCGTGTGATGTCTGTTGATAGCTATGGGAATGGCGCAACCTCCACGAACGATACGTTCACCACATTATCTGATACGACACCTCCGACGAATGTAACGTTGACGGCAACGGGTGGGGACGCGGTTGTAGAT
>WJLE01000252.1 GCA_014728655.1 Candidatus Uhrbacteria bacterium | reverse complement strand
CCTTAAACGAAACGACCTGCCACTTATCATCCCAAGTCGGATACTCCCGATCCGTAAAGGAGCGTTCCACGTCCACCTCCACACCGCCCATGGCATCGATGAAATCCTCAAAGGCCTTGAAGTTAAATTTGATGACGTGATCGATCCGAATCGACAGCAGGTCTTCGATGGCGTCCGCGGTCTCACGGGCGCCTTCACCCGGATGCGACTGCTCCGCGTAGGCGTTCACGGCATTAATCTTGATGAAACGTCCGCCGTTAAGCGGGAACGACAGATCGCGGGGGATGGAGAGGATGCCAACCCGTTTCTCCTTGGTATCCACCGTTGCAATCAGGATGGTGTCGGACAGTTCCGGACCGGAGTGTCCACTGCCACCCACGCCCAGGATTAAAAACGTGATGCGGTTATCCGGGGTGTTCACGGTTCCGGAATCCTCAGAGCCCCAGGCTAGTCTCCGGATGTCTCCGAGGATCGGAAGGTTACCCACTTCATATAGGACGTTCGTGCCTTGGGCCGCGGCGCGGTAGGAGGCTCCGGCACCAACGGACGCCAAGAGGCCAACGCTAACCGCAAACACAACCGCGATGATCGCGGTCGTTTTTCTTGCCTTCTGTTCGGCTTCGCCTCCGAGGAGATCTACTTTAACGGGTTTCTGCATCAGATGGAGGGATTGTAGCCCGTTTTAACGAATTGGTAAATGGCTGAATGGCTGAATGGTTCGTGATCATCCGGAGTCAAAACAAGCAGCGCATCGGGTACGGTGCTTGCGCTGATCATGCCGTTTTTTAAGCCACGATCGTTCTACCGTTTTGCGATTAAACCAATCAACCATTCATTAATCTATTCACTTATCCCAGTAAGGGGCTTCGGCTCTCCTGATTCCGCTGCCACGATGGCTTACAATATGCTATTCTTAGTAACAGAATGCAATCGTTCCAAGCCGTGGATCAAAAGCGACCACGAACTGAACGAAAGATGGAGCGGATCTGGATCGCCGGTCTTTTGGGTTTGGTGATTGTTGGACTTCTCATCCCAACGGGAATCGTGGAAGCCGGACCGGTTGCGCAGCTGATCAATACGATCCTGCTGATTTTGGCAAAGGTGCTCGAGTGGATCATCTATTTCGTCGGACGTCTGGTCATTCTGTTGGTGGACGTGATCATCCAGGTCGCGCAGTACAATCATTTTATCGATTCAACGCCGGTGCAGAGCGGATGGCCGCTGGTTCGGGATGTGACGAACATGTTCTTCGTCGTCATCCTGTTGGCATTGGCGTTCGGAACCATCGTGCAGTACCAAAAATTGCACTACTCCAAATATCTTCCGAAGTTGTTACTGATGGCCGTATTGGTGAATTTCTCGCTTACGCTGATCGGTGTGCTCATTGATTTCTCGCAGGTACTCATGCTCACATTTGTGAATGGGTTTAAGGCAGCGGCTGGCGGGAACTTCGTGGAAGCGCTCAAGCTGAACCAGATCATGACGTTGGGCGGAACGCATTCCAGCATCGGTAACGTCGAAGCCGGGCAAACCGTAAGCGGCGCGACGCCCAGCGATCCGAACTTGCTCAAAGTCGTGATCGCCGAGATGCTTGCCATCTTCTTTTTAGGAATCACGGTCACCATGCTTCTCATCATGCTGGTGTATCTGCTGGTGCGCATCGTGGGGTTGTGGATCGCACTTATCCTTAGCCCGTTGGCACTAATGCTGACGGCCGTTCCGGATTTTATTAAGTCAAAAGTGGGAGCGGTTGCAGATGATTACTGGAATCGGTTGGGCGCGCTTCTAGCCGGTGGACCAATGATGGCATTTTTCCTGTGGCTGACATTGGCAACGGTGCAGGGCGAGGGGTTTACCGGATTTGATCGAATCGAAACCACCGGAGAAGCGGAAAACGTTATCCAAGAATCCGGGTTCGCAAGCGCCGTTGCGAACGTGGAAGATGTGGCAACGTTCTTTGTCGCCATTATCATGTTGCTCATGGGCGTGGACGCAGCGATCCGGACCAGTCAGGCGATCTCTCCGGCGGCTGGTGCGTTGGCCGGGAAGATTAAGAGCACCGGAGTCAAAGGTGCGAAGTTCGCCGCTTATGGTGGATTGGCCGCAGCCGGTGGATTCGTTGCAGGTCAGGCGTATCGCGGGGGTCGGTACGTTGCCGGTAAGGCCGGGCGCGCTGTCGGAGGTGCAATTGATCGGCGGTTGGACGTGACCGGTAGAGCGGGACGCGGGTTGCAGCGCCTGGGGGCAAGTGTCGGAAGCACGGCCATCATGGGTGCTGGTGCGAAGGTGGCCGGCATTCGTCCGACGCAACGCCGTGAGCGCGCACAGAAGATCGAGAAGGGGCTGGCGAACCTTACCATCGGCGATAAGATTTCACAGCTTGAGAAGCTCTCCAAATCCCGTAATGTGGATAAGGCGCAAGTCGCACAGATGCAGCTTGCCAAGATCTCCTCAACAAGCGATGGGATCGGCGCCAAGGTCGGAGATTTCAAAAAGGAAGCGGCAGCAAAGGGGATTACCGGGGAAGCGGAACAGAAGGCTTATGCAGAGAAAATGGCACGGCAGTATACTGGAACGCAGCTGGATCAGTTGGAGGCCTATGCCAAGCAGACCCACGATGAAGATGCGCTCAAGGTGGTTCGCGAACGCCGCGAGGGTCGTCCGGATCTCATCACGGATCGCGAGAAGAAGTCCGAACGGATCAGCAAACTCATTGATGACGGAAGTGTGGATGACTTCCTGAAGAACATTCGGTCCGAAGCCTATCAGGATAGTGATGTTGTAGATGCTGTGTTGAAGCATAGTGGTATGCTCAATGATGATGGTTCTTTGGATGAAGAAAACGACTACTATAAGAAGATTGTGAAGAAGGGTGGGATGAGCGGAAAAATCATTCAGGATCGTGTTGCTCAGCTGCAGGAAAAGGCAGTTGGAGCAGGGTATGCCACGACGGATGCGGATGGAAATCAGATCGCTGATGTACGTGGGTTCATGTCGGATGGTACGGCGATGCAGAATGCCGGTTTGGCAGGGGCGTTCTATGTTCGTCAGCGCGCGGGTGAATACCGCGCCGTAGCTACTTCGGAAATCCGTGCTCCCGCAGCGACAGCCGGAGGTGCTGCGCCTGCGACGCGTGCACGTGCTGCAGTTCGTACCAGAAATGCTGCGGAGATTAATGCCGGACGGCAGCTATTAAACGATCGACGTGATCGTCTGGCTCAGCTGCGCGCGACCCCAGGTGCGAATCAGGCGTTAATCGACCAGGGAACGCGGGATGTTGCAAACACCCAGGCGCAGCTCATGATGCAGGGCGCGACCATGCAGGAAGCCACGCGTTCCACGCCAAGCGGAACGTTTGAATCGGAGGACGATGCACGGGCGTTTGGGATGACGGTTCAGAATCTGCACGATGCCGGGGAAACGGACGTAAACGTCTATAACAACGTCGATTTCAGTGCGATTCAGCAGAATCCGCAGGCACAGAACCAGTCACGGAAGGTGTTTGTGCAGAACACCAGCGTGGACCAGGTTCGGAAGACCTACCAGCGTGCGCAGCAGCAGGAGAATGCCGAGGCTGCGAATGCAGCGGCAAATATGGCCAAAGCCATTGATCTGGAAGGAACACGCATCGATAAGCGGATCGCGCAGCACGCCAAGGACGTAGAGCGCAAGAGTGAGAATAAGGAAGGCGGTGCGCTGGGTGCAAAGATGCGTGTGAAGGAAACGCAAGAGACGCTCAAGGAGCAAATGATGAATAGCGCTAAGGCCTACACCGTAGCTGCCAACGATGAGGCGCGCCAGGCCGCGCAACAGCAGCTTCAGCAGGCCTTGCAGGGAACGGATTTGAAGTTTGATATCCAGGATGCGGTTTCACTCCTGAAGAAGGAGCAGATTAGTAAGGATGACGTTCTGCGGAATATTAAGAAGCAGGCCTCTGGCCGATCCACGGAGCGGATTAACCGGATGAATGAGCGCCGAGAGACGCGTGAGAGCGAACGAAGCAGACGTCAGAATCAGCGGACGGATCAACGGGCGTCCAGAGCATTCCGTAATGCCGGTGTTGAACCGCCTTCGCCAGGCGGGACGCCTCCGACACCACCCGCGGGTGGAACTGCGACCTAATCGTTAATCTATGGAGGAGACGAAGACGGCCACAAATCCACAGACCCCGGCACCCGTCGGGGGTGTTGCTTCCGGTACGTCCGTGACCCCTCGGATAACCGGCTCTGCACCTGCCGCTCCGGTAACGGAAGAGCAGAAGACAGAGGCGCTCCCGACCAAGACAACAACGCTCGAGTCTTTAGATTTGGCTGCAGATTCGCGTTCCGCCATTCCTGCCCGCCATGATGGCACGGCAGGCGGGCCCAACTCGCAACCCGAAATGGGGTACGGGGCACGGGACGCGCGGCCTGAAAAGGAAACTGCGGAATCCCTAACAAAATCCCAAATCCCAAATCCCAAATCCCAACCCTCAACTCCAGCCTCATCAAATCAACCAACTCCCGAATCTTCCGTGGCGGATGCAGAGGCAGCCGAGGAGCCTGAAGGCCCCCTCCAACTCCCGGATCTGACTCCGGCGCAGATTGCGTTCATGACGTCGGAGCGGTATATCTCCTCGGACGCGAATATCAAACAGAAGTATGCGTTGTCCGACGACGACCTGGTGTTTTTGAACGAGATGGATCATGCGGTTCTGGGAGGATTACTGGATCTGGAGCAGTACGTACAGGCGCTACGGGAGGAATTCCCGAATTTGAATGACAAAGAGAAGGATGAGATGATCGGCATCCTGCTTGCGGATCGATTTGATCCGTTCGGGATGACATTGACCCCGAACGCGCAGGCGGTTGCACGGAAGTATGATCTGAAACTACCACAGACGGAGTACTACCGAATCTATGAACGGCCGCTGACCTATATGGGAGCTGCGCACGAAGTCGCTCGTGCCGCCAATATCCCACTGATGGGACAGACGCAGGAGCGGTTGCGGGATATTATCGTAAGCCGCGTGAAGGGCGTGCGCGTAGATGCGCAGGTCGAGGAACAGCTGCATCGGAACGTGGATCTGGGAGGCTTGGGTCTGGATGAGGCACATGCGCGTAAGGCGACGGAAGTGATGGTAGACCTCATTGACCGCGCCAAGTTGGTGACGGAAGAGGAGTATTCCAAGTGGTTCAGTAAGCAGGTCCATGGTCGGATCAATCAGGAGAAGCAGCCCGAGAAGCCGGTGGAAAAACCACTGGTAACCACACCGGAGCAGGAGGAGGAAGAGAAGGAGATTGCACAGATTATCAGCCGGATGCCCAAGGAGCAGCAGAATCAGGCCACGGTGTTGGCCGGGGCGATTCGGAAAACCCTGGAACTCGTTAGTTGGAAACCGGAGGATCCGTATCTGCAGCGACGGTTTACCAACATGATCTCTACGCGTTTGCGCGACGTGCGATCTCGCAATGAATTTTTTATGAAACTCATGCGGGATGTGAAGGTCGGCGGATTAAGTCTGAAACGGGATCAGGCGGAGGAAGTCACAGAGCAGGTCGAAGAGGGGTATAAGTCCTTCCGCGGAAATGTGGAGGAGGAAGAGAGGAAGCGCGTGGAGCGGCAGCTACTGGAACAGCGGCAGAAGATCGAGG
>WJLE01000251.1 GCA_014728655.1 Candidatus Uhrbacteria bacterium | reverse complement strand
TGTGCGGGCCTGTTAATGAAAGAAAATGCCCCCAGGTAGTTAATAGTTTAACAAATTTTTAAAGATTGTTTTGTGAATTTCCGGTTATAAAATGACTCATTCAATAGCCGGGAATGTCACAGGGGTGAGTAAGAGGGCGCACGAGGCGCCCCTCGGCTAACGCTCTGGTAATGCGCCCTTATCCCCCTTCATCGCTTTAGAGTCCTTTTTCGTCGCGTTTTCGTGCTTAGTAATTTCCCTCTTAGTCGCATTGCGAAGCTTTAGCTCCCATCGCTCAAAACCTGCCAGATCAACGCCATTTCTGATTTTTACCAGCTTCACTACTGGAGGATGCGGTTTATAATCTCCCCCCTTGTATTGATAGACATTGAAAGTCTTCAAGCTTTCACTTTCAACGACAAAGACTTTGATCCCAGCATTTATGAAGGCGTTATAAGCAATTACCTCTGCAAACGTTACTGTGTCGCCCGGGCGCTTATAATCCAGAATGGCTACTATATGCGGTTGCGGCCATTTATCGACGAGGACGAAATCAATATCCAGTGCATAGAAGCGCTTATTTAGTCGCTTATGGATATGCTTGAAATTGTCACGCGACGGGCTACCCTTCAGGGCGAGCTTTTTTCCATCCATGCTCTTTGCATGTCCTCCCTGCATACTTTTCGTTAATCTCAATACCAATGGCCCGATAGCCATAGCGTAAAGCAACGCGCAATGTTGTACCGCTACCCATAAATGGGTCTAGCACAGTGATACCATCGCGCCCGACGGCTTCAATTATCATCTCTGGTAACTTCTCGGTAAACGGGGCCGGATGCCAACTCTGGTGAGGAACAGCACCAAACTCGCGCCAAATCGTGGACATGCCAATAGAACGGTCTGGCAGTGTCGGATTAGCGCCCTTTGTTAACCAATAAATACGTTCATCTTCGGGATAGAACAATCGCGGATTGTGGTTGTGCGTTGACTTTCTATCCCAGATAATCTCCTGTCGCACAATCCAGCGGGAATTTATTACCCATAACAGCGGATGGATAAGTTGGCCATTCAGCGTGCGCACCTTATGATTGTAGAACAGGGACGCACCCGGCTTTGCTACGCGCCACATCTCGTTTAGGCAATCGGTCTGCCACTCTTCGTAATCGTCTTGATTTCTAGCATCCTGATAACCGATGCCCGACTCGCGACGGGTGCGACCATCACCCCCCATTGGCCAGTTATCATCGCCCAGATTGTAGGGCGGTGAAGTGATAATTAAGTCTACACTCTCAGCTACCAGCGGCATGTTGTCGGCGCTACCAATATAAACCTCTGGCGACGCGGCGTCTTCGTCGATGATTGCTGCCGGGCGCGGCTTTTGTTTTGCTTTCCAGATTGCAGACTTGGGGCTGATACCCTGTTCTATGTTTTCAACCGCTTTACGCTGTTCTGGCTCATCCAGGCGAGCAATGGCCAGCAGGTTCGTTTTGTGGTCTACTATAGGTGTCGCGGCCAGGCGTTCCTGCAAATCTTCGGGGATAGACTCTGCAATTTGAACATCGTGTTCTACCGTGCGGGGCGACCGTCCGATTTTTTGCGCGGTATCACTTGCAAACGAAACTGTTTCGTTTGCAGAATTAGCGCTGTGTCTTACAGTAGCGCCTGCTATCCCCCGTTTTGTCTCAGGATGTAGCGCCTCATAAATCTCTTTGCGCCTTTTAAGCTGCCTGCTACGCTCTAGCTGGACAAGCTCCGCACGGATTAAGTTTTCGTCAATCTCTGCGAGTTCAGCTTGCAAGGTGTCTAGCTGCACTACGTTCGCTTCGATTTCTTGCCAGCCTAGAGACTCGCAAGCTTTAAGGCGGTGAAGCCCTGCCACCAGAGACATATCGCCGGTCACCGTGATTGGATTTAATAGACCTATTTCCTTGATAGATTGCGCTAATTGGCCTACATCTTTCAATGGTCGCTTTCTATCATTAACTTTCACATCTGCGATTTGAACTTTCACATCTCACCTCTGTGCAATCCTATGATTCAGAGTCATAATCTCATCGCTATGCTATCGCCTTCACACGTTCAGCATAGCCAGTGCAGCCGGGGACGACTTGCCTATGCTGGCAATAACTCCCCGGCAGCCACAATATCTTCGTCCTGGAGTTCAAAGAAATCATCCACCGAACAACCGAAAAAGTTAATCAGTGTCGTCACGACGCGCTTATCGTACCGTTCAACTTTGTTTGTGACATAGGAACTGATTGTGCTTTCAGCAATTCCGGTCGCCCTGGCCAGGTCACGCTGGCTTAGGCTTTCGCCCGTGCTATGGCTGTACTCGGCCATCAAAATACGCAATCTGTTTTTGAGCATGTTCATCCTCCATGTGTATAGACACAGTATAGTTGAAGAAAGTATGAAAGTCAAGCGACTAACGCTTGACATTTTAGCGTATACGCTATACAATGGTTGTAACGAATGAGAGAAAGGCAAAGAGATTTAAAGATGGCAGAACACGGCGATATTATTGAAATGAAAGCGACTGGCAAGCGGTATTTTGTTTTTATGAACCATCGCGACAACTATCGCATGGTGACGCTTGGGGGCAAGATTGAAACCAGCGACCTTGCTTATCGTCATGAATACCGTATCGTTTTCCGCACTCGCCAAATGTCACAATAAATGCAAAAACCTGGGGCGGTCAGTACACCGCCTCCAGGTATCAACCCGCCCATAACGAAAGGTTAGGTCTACATGATTTTATCACAGAAAGACCGGCAGCATAAACAGATGAAAGATACGCAATTCGCCCAGTATTTCCAGGTTGTCCCCATGAACACGCCGGCTCCTGGCCGCGAGTGGAAGCATGAGACGATTGAAGACCGTCGTTTCGCCAGTCTGCCCGACTTTGAGCCAGACCG
>WJLE01000031.1 GCA_014728655.1 Candidatus Uhrbacteria bacterium | reverse complement strand
GCAAACCCGCAAACCCATAGTTGCAATTGTCCAACGGTCGACGAATCCTGTAAGATAGATGGCGGATGAAAGACCGAAAAGAGGCTGAAAAACGTATCAAAAAGCTTAGAGAAGAGATTAATCGGTACCGCTATCAGTACCATGTTTTAGATTCCCTGGAGATCTCCGAAGCGGCACTGGACAGCCTGAAACACGAGCTCTATGAGCTGGAGCAGAACGACCCTGATCTGATTACCCCGAATTCACCCACGCAACGGGTGGCGGGGGAGCCGGCGAAGGGATTTAAAAAAGTGACACATCAGGAGCGGATGCTTTCTTTAGAGGACGTTTTTTCTCTGGAAGAGGTGGAATCGTGGTTGGAGCGGATTCAAAAGTTACAACCGAAGGCAACGTTCGATTTCTACGCTGATCCGAAGATGGATGGATTGGCCGTGACGATGATCTATCGCAATGGTCGGTTGGAGATTGCTGCAACGCGCGGGGATGGAACCGTGGGCGAGGACGTGACGCATAATATTCGGACGATAGAGGCGGTTCCGCTACAACTACGTACTCCGACGGACGGAGAGGTAAAGAAGTTCATCAAGAAGCACGAAGACCAAATCGATACGCAGAAGGCGGAGGCTACCCTTCGGGCTCATCAAGGTCGTCTGGAGATTCGTGGGGAGGTGTACATGACGAAGCGTCAGTTGGAGAAGTTAAATCGGGATCTGAAAAAGAGAAACCAGCCGTTACTTGCAAATCCGCGGAATGCCGCTGCCGGATCCATTCGCCAGTTGGATCCGAAGATGGCTGCGGAGCGTGGTTTGGCTTTTATGGCTTATGGATTCCTCGGGGACCATGGATTGGATACGACGGAGGCGCGGTATGATGCGTTGCGGTTGATCGGGTTTCCGGTGAATGCGCACGGTGCATATTGCTCCTCGATCAAGCAGGTACACTCCTTAATGGTATCTGTGGGGAGGAAACGGGATGCGTTGGATTACTGGATTGATGGAATGGTGGTTAGTCTGAATGATCGGAAGCTACTATCTGATCTGGGCGTTGTCGGAAAAACACCTCGGGGGATGGTCGCGTGGAAATACCCTGCAGAGCAAGGCACGACGATCGTGCGCGAAATCCGGGTTTCCGTCGGTCGCACCGGTGCATTGACTCCGGTTGCCGTCATGGATCCGGTAACGCTTGCGGGCACGACGGTAACACACGCCAGTTTGCATAACGAAGATGAGATCAAGCGACTTGGGTTAAAAGTGGGGGACACGGTTATCGTGGAAAAGGCGGGGGATGTTATACCGAAAGTGATTCAGGTCCTTCCGAATTTACGGACCGGAACAGAGCGGGTATTTAAGATGCCGAGGTCCTGCCCGATTTGCGGATCCGATGTCCGTCGCGGGGCGGGGGAGGTGGCTACCGTCTGTACGAATAAAGGCTGTTTTGCTCAGGAGCTGGCACGGATGCTCTATTTTGTGGGGAAGTCCGCCATGGATATTCGCGGATTGGGGGAGAAGATCGTTGAACAGCTCATTCAGGAGGGGTTGGTTCGGGAGGAGGCGGATTTCTTCAAATTGACCCCCGGGGATCTGGAAGGATTGGAAGGATTCGCCGAGGTGTCTGCGAAGAAACTCGTGGATGAGATTCAGTCACATCGCCAAGTACCGCTTGCACGGTTCATCAATGCGTTAGGCATCCTACACGTCGGGGAAGAGACGGCTCGAGATTTGGCTACTGCGTTTGGATCGTTTGAGGAATTGCGAAAAGCCACCAAGGAAGAGCTGGAGGAAGTGGATGGGATCGGGGGGAAGGTTTCCGAGTCCATCCTTGAGTTTTTTCGGGATCCGAAGCAATCTGAACGGGTTGATCATCTGCTAGAAGTCGTGACACCGGAGCAGATTCGCAGCCGGCAGTTCGCGTCCCATAGCCCTTTGTCCGGAACTTCGTGGGTCTTTACAGGCTCGTTAGCGTCCATGTCGCGTGATGAAGCCAAGGCGAAGGTGCGAGCGCTGGGCGCACATGTTACAGCGTCCGTCAGTAAGAAGACGGATTATGTTGTGGTGGGAGAGGATCCCGGATCAAAGGCAGAGAAGGCGAAGCATTTGGGGGTGGAGCGATTATCGGAAAAGCAGTTTTTGGATCGGATCTAAAAACCTACCCCGTCCGGTGCTGTTGGACGGGGCTTAACGTAGGAGCGACATGCGCGCTAGGTGTTGAAAAGCAAGCGTCGCTTGGTGCGGGGATAGTGCTTCCCCATGTACCGTTGACCGTTGCGTGTCACGTGATAGACCTGGACGCAAGTTGCAATCCCGTTCTGGACTTCGCATGTTCGGCCGAGATCAATCAGCTGTTGACTAACCAATTTATGAAAAATGTCCTGCGGGTGTTTGTACCCGGACAGTTGTCTCATCAGCTCTGACTCACTTGCCGCTCCCCGGTCGAAGAGCCATTCCAGCGTTTGAAGTGCGGGGTCTTGTTTACGCTTGATCCATCGCCGGGCGGACGGGAACAACCCGAAGCCCAGCACTAGGAAAAAACATAAAAGTAGGACGATCTGCAGGACTTCTTGTTTCATGAACCCTCCAAGGTGCATTTTGCATCTCCTGTTTAGCTCGATTGCAAGACGACGTCAAGGGTACCTGACGCATGCTTGAGGGTTTTTAAGCGCTAAGGTACGCTACTCGGACATATGTCCCTATCGAATGAAGAAGTCAAAAATGTTGCCCATCTGGCACGCATCGGACTGCGCGAGGAGGAGGTTGAAACCGTCGGCGCGGAGCTGAACAAGATCCTGGGTTATATCGACCGTTTGCAGAAGATTGACACGACCGGTGTTCCGGAGGCCGCGTCTCCGTTGGTTGAGGCAGCGCGTTTTCGAGAAGATGTCGTAAACAGCTGTACGGATGCGGAACGTGCGCAGATGATTGAAGGGTTTCCTGCCAAGCAGGGTGCTATGCTTAAGGCTCCAGCCATCTTTGAGAAACCAAAGCAATGAGACGGGTCCTTATGTCGTCAGGTTTTCTGGTCCTCAGGTCTTCAGGTCATGTGGAAGGTGAACTCCTTATAGGACGCCTGACAACCTGAAAACCCGAAAACCTGAAAACCTGATATGAAATTATTGAATCAACTCACGATCACCGAGGCGCGTACGGCACTTGATGCCAATGAAATCACTTCGGTTGAGTTAACCAAGGCGTGCTTCGCAGAGATTGAATCGCGTAATCCTGCGCTGAATGCGTATTTGGGGATTTGGAACGAAGAAGCGTTAGCGGAAGCGGCGCGCTCCGATGAGCGACGTGCGAACGGGGAGGCTCTCGGACCGCTGGACGGAGTTCCGTTGGCCATTAAGGATGTGATTCTGGTGGAAGGTCGGACGATCTCGGCTGCATCCAAGATTTTGGAGAGTCATGTTGCCGCAAGGGATGCGACCGTGATTAGGAAACTTAAGGCACAAGGTGCGGTTTTTCTTGGCCGTACCAACATGGACGAATTCGCCATGGGCGGATCCACGGAAAACTCCGCGTACGGTGTTACACGAAATCCACATGATCCGGATCGCGTTCCCGGAGGATCATCCGGCGGAAGCGCCGCTGCAGTTGCTGCGCATCTTTGCATTGCCGCTCTAGGCTCCGATACCGGAGGATCCATACGACAGCCGGCGGCGTACTGCGGGTTGGTAGGGCTAAAACCGACCTATGGTCGTGTGTCCCGTTCCGGGCTCATGGCGATGGCATCTTCTTTTGATCAGATTGGTCCGATGACCAAAACGGTCGAGGATGCGGCAATCCTGTTTGAGGCGATGCAGGGTCGGGATCCCCTTGATCAGACAACCGTTTCGGAAGCATCGTTTCAGCCTGCATGGCGGGATCGGTTGGACGGGATCCGGATCGGGTTGCCGAAACAGGCCTGGGGAGACGGGATTCATGAAGAGGTTCGTACAGCCGTGCTTGGAGCGGTGGAAACGTTGAAGGAGTTGGGAGCGGAGATCGTAGATGTGGACCTTCCCTATTCCGAAGAAACGCTGGCCGTCTATTATGTGGTCATGCCCTGTGAGGCATCCACCAACCTTTCGCGTTACGACGGGATGCGCTATGGCGTGCGCGAACCGGCATCAAATCTCCTGGAGACGTATTTGGAATCCCGCGGAGAACATATTGGACCGGAAGCGCGACGACGGATCTTGCTCGGAACCTACGCGCTATCCGCAGGCTACTACGATGCCTATTATAAAAAAGCGAAGCAGGTACAGACGCTGATTAAGAATGCTTATACGACGGCCTTATCCGATGTGGATGTGTTACTCACGCCGACAACGGCATCGCAGGCATTCAGATTAGGCGAAAAGGTGAATGATCCGCTATCATTGTATGTGGAAGATCTATTTACCGTCGGTGCAAACGTGACAGGTTTACCTGCGATTTCCGTTCCCTGCGGTCCTGCGGGCGAACTGCCGATGGGGATGCATCTAATGGGGCGTGCGTTTGACGAAGCGACGATCTTCGCCGTAGCTCGTGCATACGAGCAGACTGTTCATGGATGAAATCCTGTTAACCGATGAGTTGCTGGCATCGGAAGTTTCCACGGACTATACGTTCATCGTTATCCTGGTCGTGGGGCTTTTTGTGCTATTTGGTTTTATCATTCTCATCATGATGCTGCGGAGGATCCTACATCGTCCGGAGCTTCATGGGTTGACGCGCGAACAGATTAAACGTAAATGGGATGAGGTCGAGAAGATCGCACATCAGGGCATGATGGGGATGAAAATGGGAATCGTAGAAGCGGATAATCTACTGGATGGTTGCTTGAAGTCCATGATGATTCCCGGGGAAACGATGGGGGAGCGTTTGCGTGTAGCGGGTTACAAGTATCCGGAGTTGAAGAAGGTTTGGTTTGCACACAAGCTCCGCAATCAGATCGTGCATGAATCCACGTTTCAGATCTCCAAACGACAGGGACAGGCGGCAATCCATGAGTACCGGAGGGCGTTGAAATTGTTGAATGTGTTGTAGAGGGGGTTCGTTAGACGATTTGCGGTGAGGTGTTGAAGGTTACGATAAGAACGCATCTCCAACATCGCCCAGTCACCCACATGCTATAATCTACGCATATGCAAGATGTTGTCATTATCGGAGGCGGTCCTGCGGGATTGGCGGCCGCAATCTATTTAGCACGCCAGAAGCTCCAATTTACACTTATCACCAAAGCATTGGGAGGCCAAACGCTCCTTTCATCCGAAATCGAGAATTATCTCGGGTTTCATATGATGAACGGAGAGGAGATGGTGGAAAAATTTAAGGAGCATCTGAATGATTATAAAGACCATTTTACGTTGATGAAGGACGAGGAGGTAACCGGTGTGCAACAGATTGATGGTGGGTTTTCGGTCATAACGAAAAACGAGTCCGCCCTGGAAACAAAAACGGTACTCGTGGCAACCGGGGAGAAGCATCGTAAATTGGGGATTCCGGGCGAGGATGCGTTTTACGGTCGAGGGGTAACCTATTGCGCAACCTGCGATGCGCCATTGTTTAACGGGAAAGAGGTTGCCGTCATCGGTGGCGGGTATAGCGCAATGGAGAGCGCGTTGTTTTTGGAGAAATACGCACCAAAGGTACGTATCCTGACCTTAAACGAAGCGCTGATGGGTGATGCGATCCTAAAGAAGAAGGTGGAATCCAGTGATCTGATTGAGATCATCCCGAATGCAAAAACGACCAAGATCTTGGGAGATACGTTCGTCAAAGCACTGGAGTATGAGGATGCAGATGGAAATACGCAATCCCTGGAAGTGCAAGGGGTGTTTGTGGAGATTGGGTTGGTGCCGATTTCCGATTTCCTCGACCTCGTTAAAAAGAATAAGAAAGGCGAGATTGTGACGAACGAGCATAATGAGACTTCCGTCAAGGGGATCTGGGCAGCCGGCGATGTAACCACGGTCACGGAAAAACAGATTGCCGTTGCCGTTGGGGAGGGGAGTAAGGCAGCGCTTCAGATCATCAAGTATCTGCAGCAACAGGAGGACTAGGTCGTGACGTATCAGGCATTCAGTCGATGGTTGACGGAGGTTGCTTCAATGGATACGGCTGTGCATAATAAGCTAGCCTTGTAGCCATTGTGGAGACGGAAAATTGGCTATCCTAAAAACAAAGTAACTACAAACCCCCGCAGCGAATCGTTATGCAAAAAGATCCAAGATTACCGATCGTCTATGGCATGATCGGACTCGGTATCCTGATGATCGGAGGAATGATTTGGGCCGTACTTAGCGCTCCGGATTCCGGATCCAGGGGTCAGTATGATGCGAATGTCTCATTTAATGATGCCGAAGATCCGGTGTGGGGAGATGAGGATGCTCCGGTGACCATTCGGATTTTTGAGGATTTTGAGTGTCCGGCCTGCGCAACCGCAAAGCGCGGATTGGATCATGTGAAAGCGACTTATGGGGATCAGGTGCGTCTGATCTGGAATGATTTGCCTTTGGATTCGATCCATCCAAATGCCAGACGTGCAGCGAATGCGGCGCGATGCGCGGAGGAACAGGGGGCGTTCTGGGAGTATCATGATCTATTGTACGAGAATCAACGAAATTGGGCGCAGGCCAGTCGTCCGGATGAGCAGTTCCTACAACTGGCGCAGTCCCTAGACCTGAATGCTGCGGCGTTTCAGCGTTGTACGGATGAAGCGCGTTACAATCATAAGATTCAGGCGGATGTTCGTGAGGCGTTGGCGAACCGCGTAAATAGCGCTCCGACGTTTTTCATCGGAAAGGATCGGTTTACCGGTGCGCTTACGGCACAAGACTGGGATCGTGAGCTGCGTCGTCGCTTGAATGTAACGGAGCATGCCTCTGAGCCGGTTGTCGGTGAAAACGCGGGTGTGATGGAAGATAGCGCACAACTCGAGGAAGCAACTACTCCGGTTCCTCGCTTCGATACGAATTTGGAATCG
>WJLE01000250.1 GCA_014728655.1 Candidatus Uhrbacteria bacterium | reverse complement strand
CACTTGGATACGCGATGAATCATTCGCGTTTCCGCCAGATTTCGTGAGAAAAACTCGCCGGGCCCTATCGGATTGGCGGCAGGACAGGGCTACCGAGAGACCGGGAGCCGATCTCGACGCTAGGGCAAACGCCGTTACTCACTGACATCTCGAAAGAGCTATGGATTCTGATGTCCGGAGCGTTGACCGCCTGGGACGTAGACGGCGCCGAACACGCGTCATGGTGGTTCGCTACGAGAAGTGGATTTCCAATCAGCACGCGTTTGGTGGTGACCAGACGGATTGCCGAGTTGTCTCCGACGAAGAAGCTAGTGTCCAGAATCTGCAGGACCGGTTGGCTCTCCAGCAACCGATGCGAGCACACGATTGGGTTCGGGCGATGTCGGTCGAGTTGTTATCCCCGTTGTTGCAAAAATCCGTCGGTATTTTATGCAGCGGAATGCAGGGCGTGAAAGATTCGCATGAATTTTTGTTTGATAGCTTTGTTCGCGCTGATCGTGATGGTCAGACGCCCCTGAGGCGAGGTCAAACGCCCTGCCCGTAGAATGAGGTGCTGACGCAGGGTGTCAATTCGCTCGAAGAACCACAAGGTCTTCCGCGTCCGGGTTGTCCCGCGTTCAGGAGCGGCAAGTCGCATTTGCAGTTCGCGGCCCAGATTGTGCACGAAAAGAGTGGCGAGCATGTAGACTTGATTGCCATGGAGGCGACGGACGGGGATGTAATCCATGTGGCAGTGGGATTTCAGTTCCCCGAAGATTCCTTCCTGCGAGCCTCGGCCCTCGTGGAAGGCTACAACCCGCCCGGCGTCGATCGGCTTGTTGGTGACAATCACTTTGAACTCGTAGCCGCGCTCGTAGGGCGTAAACAGATTCAACTGGACCTCGCCTTTGCGTTGCCGCTTCGCGCGAGTGCGAACGAAGAGGAAACGAAAACGCCGATTCCAACTTGCCGGCTTCCAGGCACTTTCGAAATAGTCCACGTCGCCGTTCAAGCGGTGCCATCGTTTCCGCGCCTCGATCATCTTCTTCAACTCCGTGAACCGCTCGAAGGGTACGCTGACGCTGAACTCGACTCCTTCCTCGTGCAAGGCGAACACAATATCGTCGTTGAAGAACGCGCTGTCCATGCGAACTTCGATCACCGCGTTCGGGAGAATGCCGCGCAACTCCCGCACACACTGCAATATGAAGTGTTTCGCGCCGTTGGAGTCATGCACGTTTCCCGGTCGGTGATGGAAGTCGAAGACCTGCCCTGTCTGGGCGATCGTTGCGAACAGGGGGTAGTAGCTCCGGGCCCCTTTCTTCTTGCGATTGAAGCCGACGGCCGTACCTTCCGCAAAGCGTTTTGTCGAAAGCACGGACCCGTCAAAATCGATCGTGATGCGGGCAGGGCTCTGCAAACGGAGTCGGTCCTTGACCAATCCGCGCAAGGCGCCACGAAGATGGCCGACGCTTCGTGCGTCCGCGTCATTCAACATGCGCGTGATCGTGGCCACGTCAGGCACCTTCTTCAACCCCAAAACACGTTGCACCAGCGGATCGTCCGCGTAGTATGCGCGATCCCGCAATTCGCGAAAGCCCAAGAGCAAATGGACGATCAACTGGAAAAAAATCGTGCTCGGCGAGTAGATTTTGCCGCCGGACAAGTGGCGGAAGCACTGGTCCAAGCGCCGCTTCAGGCCGATCACCTGAAAGAACCTCTGCCAGATAACCAACCCTGAAAAGGAACTCAACGCATGTGACTCGAACTTGATTTCCGGCACCGCGGGGGCTTTCCGATGAACTTCTTTTCTGCTAGGCTTCATTAGGGCGAACCTCCTGTGTTTGTTTTGCTTGCCCTTGCTACGCGCGAGGGCCTCCGGAGGTTCGCTTTTTTTCTGCTTAACTGGACATTTTTCCCGAAAAAGGATATCTCGATTTGCCGCCCCAACCACGCGCTTAAGCACGGTTCTCAGACGTCACCAAATGTGACGCCTGAGAACAGCCTATGCCGCACCGCAGAATCACTCTAATCCTCGAGTTCCGTCAACATTCGATCCACAAACAGGCGCATTTGTTTGCAACAACGGGGTTATCTCAAGCGTTCTTCCACCTCGCCACATCCTTCGCCCAATACGTCAAGATAATCCCCGCCCCGGCGCGCCGCATTGCCAGTAGGCTCTCCATCGCGACCGCCCGCTCGTCGATCCAGCCCTGCTGGGCGGCCGCCTTGACCATGCTATATTCGCCCGAGACGTTGTAGGCGGCGAGCGGAACGCCGGGGAATTTCTCGGCCACGGCGCGGACCACGTCGAGATACGCCAGCGCCGGT
>WJLE01000249.1 GCA_014728655.1 Candidatus Uhrbacteria bacterium | reverse complement strand
GTTCCATGGCCAGTGATCCGGAACTCAAAAAGGAGATCGAGGAACAGATGAAGGGATGAGTAAGCATACCCCACCGCCCATCCATGATGTGGCTGCGGAATTCGACGGACTCCCCGGGGTCGGACCCCGGGCGGCGTTGCGGTATGCCTATTGGCTGGTCAGTCAGCCTAAGGAACGGATCATCCGATTCTCCGAAGCGATCCGGAAACTTGCCGAACAGATCACGCGTTGCAACGTATGCGGACTCTGGTCCTCGACCAGCCCCTGCATTATCTGCGCGAACCCGAAGCGGGACCAATCCAAGGTCTGCGTGGTTGCGCATCCGCAGGACGTCCGCATCCTCGAAGACTCCGGTGTCTATAACGGGCTCTACCACGTGCTGAGCGGAACGATCGATCCGATCAGCGGCAGAACCCCTGAATCCCTAAATTTCCCTACGCTCTATAAACGTCTGCAACCACCGGTTTCGCAGATTAAGGAGATCGTCCTGGCATTCGATCCGGACGTTCCCGGAGACACAACGGCGCTTTACCTACGCAAACAGATCAGTGATCAGTTTGGGGAGCAGGTTCGGATCACCCGGCTTGCACGCGGCCTGCCAAATGGTGCACAGCTGGAATACGCGGACGAGATGACCGTGGCAGAAGCACTTGAGAATCGGAAATAACAGATCCACCTTCGACCGATGGGCACGAGTAAAAAAATCTAGCGGCTTACGCTAGATTTTTGTGATCATGACTTTGGTAAACGCTTGGCGGTGGCCCTGTGTCCGCGTATAGCGGGACTTGGGTTTGTACTTTACGACCTCGATCTTCTTGGCCTTCCCCTGCTCCACGATCTCTCCGGTGACCTTGGACTTCAGTGTTGGGGTTCCGATCTCCACCTTGGATCCATCATCCTCTGCAAGTAGCAGTGCGTCAAACGCTACCTTACCACCCTTTTCTCCGGGCAGCTTCTCGATCTTAAGTTTCTGACCTTCGCGGACGACATATTGCTTTCCGCCCGTCTTAATCACAGCAAACATAGTGGGGAGATCGTACAGGAAACCATCACCTGCGTCAAGTCAACATGCCTACCTAAGAAATCCGCATGATTTCCACCACTCCGGAGTCCAAAATGTGCGCCATTGCCTTAACAATTTCCAGTTCCGGATACGCCTCCTGAAGGGTTGTAGCGGCGATATCCAGCTCATGCGATTGAAAGGCGTGATCAGCGTCCTCAGAACCTCCGCAGTGTACGCGACCTCCATAGGCACCGCAGTCCGTATGCTGAATCAGAAGCACCTTCTTTACGCGGTGGAGACCGACGGAAACCTTCTCCACCGCCTGCGTTAAACCACTCCCGGAGTCCTGCAGATCCTTTGGACCTCCCGGAAGACTAAGGAGGTCATACGCACCGGTTATCCCCTGTTCTGTTAAAAATGCTTGGATGGGATTATTGAGCCGTCCATCCATACATCGGATGACAAGCCACTCAAACGTTGCAGACATCGCTAGATCGTTACGTATACCCCGAGGAACCCTGAGCGGAACAGAGGCTCGAAGGGTTGTTAGGGAGTAAGAAGTAGGGTTAGGGATGAAGGAGGAGGATGAGGGGAGGTGGTCACTCTGCAGCCCGTAGTCCAAGGCCGGTAGCCGTCTGCTCTCAATCTCCTCGTCGCATCCTCTCAAATAGCTGAAGATAGAACAATAGATTCTGCATGGTCGCCAATCGATAGGCAAGCATCTCCTGCACATCAAATAGATGATGGAGATATCCCATGGTGTAACGACCCAATTCCTTCTGTGTCAGGCCCTTCGACTCCGGTAGATTTGGATCCAGTAATGATTCCGTACTCCCCTTCCATTTTGCGTTCATCAGATTGATTACTTCGTAGAAATCCGGCTTTGTAAGATCCGGATGCTTCCAGCGGTACAGATGTCCGTGACGCGCGTTACGCGTTGGAAGCACGCAATCGAACATATCCACCCCCCGTTTCACATACTCCACAATCTGATGCGGCTGAGCGCCGCCCATAAAGTACCGCGGGCGGTCTTTGGGAAGGATCGGCAGGAGCTCGTCGAGGACAGCAAGCGCGTCCTGGAACGGCTCCCCAACGGAAAGACCTCCGATCGCATAACCGTCAAATCCAATCTTCAGGAGGCCCTCGGCACTCTTTTGTCGAAGCGCATGATCCGTGCCTCCCTGAATGATCCCGAACAACTTCGCATTTGGATTCTTTGATGAACCCACATGTGATTCATAATAGTCCTTACATCGTTTCGCCCAACGCTCGGTCCGCTCCACTGCTTCCAGGGTCTGCTGTTCGGTTGCGGGTAACGCGATCACCTCATCAAAACACATGAGTACGTCGCTCCCCAGGGTCAGCTGGATCTCCATGGACCTCTCCGGCGTTAATAGATGCTCGGCTCCATCGATTGGCGAACGAAACAGAACACCCTCTTCCGTCACTTTCCTTCGTTGAGAAAGCGAGAAGACCTGAAAACCTCCAGAGTCCGTTAGGATCGCTCCGTTCCAATCCATAAACCGGTGTAAACCTCCCATCCGCTCCATGATTTCCAACCCCGGACGCAGAAAGAGGTGGTACGTATTGCTTAAGACGATTGGCGAGCCGAGATCTTCTATCTCTTTCGTGGAAAGCGTCTTCACCGCCCCCCTGGTCGCAATCGGCATGAAAAACGGTGTCTGAAGATCGCCATGACTTGTGTGAATCACCCCTTTTCGAATCGGAGTTTCTGAATTCAGTTCGAACATACAAAGATGGATGAGGAAGGGAGGAGGAGGAGGAGGAGGAGGATGATGATGAAGGAGGGCGGTCGCTCGCCACCCCTCTCCCCACCTCCTTCATCCTTACTGGTCGGACAGCTCCTCCTTCTTCTCACGAATAAACTTTAGAGACTCCTCCATGACACCCAAAAAGAGTTTCAAGGGTGCTTCGAACATCACATCCAAAATAAATGCAAAAATGTTTACACGAGACACCGTCGTGGAAAGCCACTGCCCGGCATGTAGAATGGGCAAGACGAGAAAATCGAACAGACTGGTTAACAAGCGTTCTTTTGGTTTCACCACAACGATCTCACGGGCCGTTTCTCGCAAACGGTATCCAAAGAAACTCACCAGACACAGGAAGAAGTAGAAGATGAGAATTGCAATGATAGTGAATTCAAAGTGCCATAGGATTGATCCGATCAGACCAAATGTCAGCACAAACATGAAGAGATAGAGTGCTCCGAAGAACAACTGACCCGTCGGGCCACGTTCCCGTCGATTTCGCAACTCATGTGACGGGACTCCGGCGGGAGTCAGGAGATAATCAATACTCTCCAAAATACGCATGCGGTTGGCGGAGTCTGGACGCTTGATCATGAGGCCAACGAATAGCATGATCACAGGGGGTAAACCGACATTTACAGCCAAGGGCATGAGGTCAACATGTTCATAGAGGAACCATTCGATCGGAACCTCCAACGCCAATGCAAACAGGATCTTTGTGATAAACAAATAGATCATGGCACGCCAGGTTCCACGACGAAGTTTTTGCCGCGCGGCTTTTTCCCGTTTCTGAACAACGGAAGCAACGGAGGCATGCGCCTCTTCACGACTAGATAACACCTGTCCCTTGTGTTCCTCTTCTTCCAGCGCATCCGTCAACATCCATAAGGAAACCGCCCATGGACGAACGGCGCGAAAGAATCGCTGTGTAATGGGAGCGCGAAGTCGCTCATGGATGACCTGTTGTAACGTCAGTAACCGTTCCGCAACCGCATCCGGATGTTCCACCCAAACTTCGGGACGCTGCCATTCCGGCAAGTACGCCCGCAGAAACTTATAGGACACCTGTTCCTCATCCGCCTTGATCAATGCGCGATAACAGGCCACATAGATTTGCAGACGCCGCTCCGTATCATCCATCTCTGCGCCACGGACAAGAAGGCGGTTGGATAGCTGTTCATAGAGGAACGTGACTAAGGCCTTCTCCTTTACCGGCTCAACCAAAATCTCCTCCAACTCCGTGGCAACGACGCCCATGACCCATTTCAAATGCTTATCGCTACCGTATCCCGCTGCGGCAATGGCGAGGTACTTCTGCACCACCTCCGCCGCATCGTCGATGAGCGACTCCGGCAGTGTTTCGTTCGGCAAATAACGTGCTCCGATCAATTCACGTATCAGATTATGTGCAATCACATAGGGATCCTGCTCCAGTACGAATTGCCTGCGCAGAATGCGAATGATCGCACCTTTTCGCAGCAAGTGTTCCTCGCGGTACTCCACGGCGTTGCGGAGCTGCTCATACATGACGGAAATTCTTGTAACGGCTCCGTGTACCGTAATTCGGGCATCCTCCGGAGGGAGTGCCTTTGGTGGCGGATTGACCGCATGCAGGACCTGCGCGACCTTGTGCGGATCAAACTGGATCTGCTGCGCAGCTGCTTCGGCTTCGTCTGCAGCGCTAAGCGCTTTTAATGGCATAATGTCCAGGCCATCCTAGCGCATTCTCCCCTATTTTTCAAGGTCCTATTGTCTAAAAATACTGTTTTCGTTAAGCTTTTTACGCATGATCTACCTGACGATCGGCATCATCGTTACCCTCCTGATTGCAGCAGGATTATTTTATGCATTCAGCGATCTTCTTTCCGAGCTGGATGGAAATTTCATGTACGTCATCCTGGGAGCCGTCGTCCTTCTGATGGGCGCTGCAATCTATCTGGGCTTCGCCGTTCCCAGTCTAGCGAATATTCAAGTCTTTGAATCCGAAAAACCGTCCGCGGTGACACAGGACAACATGGAGGGACTGGAACTGATCCTGGAAGAACCGCTTGACCGGAACGAATCATTCTGATACGTTCAGAACCCTCTGTGGCCAAATTTTGCAGAGAAGGAGGGTTCCATGCACGTTACAGAAAAAGGCCTAGTCACGCTCACCATCATCGATCTGGAGGATGGCTCTACGCCGAATGACCTCCCGCCACCCTGGCTCCTGGACCACGCGATCGAACAGCAACTCCGTCGCCGGGAACTGCGATCATACGCAACAGAGACACCAAGCGCACCTGCGCTCCTGCAGATCGACTCCCGAAATATCCAAAGCGCCATCCGCCCTGTTCGAAATGGGAAACGATTTGCCGTGTTCCCGAATGACCCCGCTCCGTTCATCCCTCGCGCTGACAGTGAGGTCAAATGACCGATCAGAAGGAGCGAGACGCCTTCATCCGAAGTCTTCCGCTAAAAACTCAGGGGTTCGTCCGACCCGGAGATCACGAGATCGGACGTACGGCACCGGTGGAGCCAAACTCCACCGGAAACGGTAGGATCTACCACGTCGCCTATGAGCGACCCGGAACCGGGCAACGGTTCCGCATCCTTCGGGATACGGCTCGCGTAAAAAAATATTAGCGTCCTCCCGCCCCTTCCCCTATGAAAACCCCATCCAACACCAGATGGGGTTTCGCTTTTTTCTGTTCTGACATAAGATGGGCGATGTATGAATAAAACGCTGCTCATCGTCATCGTTGCCGTGATCTCCGGCGTACTTTTCGGAGGAATTGGCTATTTCATTGCACAACGTCCCATCCCCCAGCTTATACAGGAACGGGATGCCGCACGCTCTGAACTTACGCAGCTTAGAATGGAAGCGAACGCGGTTCAGGTAGATGAGCAAAAACATCCCATCACTATCGCACTGAACACTCCCCCTGATCCAACATTCGTTAAAGAGGCTAGACTGCTGGACAACGGACTTGTTTGGGTCTGGGCCATGGAAACCGGAACGGATGTGCAGGGCCGTACGAATACCTCCTGGATCATCGATACGGAAACGGAGCGGATCATCGACACGCGCGTCCGCCAGGACAGCGCACCGATGGATCCGACGGTTACGTTCCCCCCTGCCATCGACGACCGCTATAACGTCGTGAAGTGGGAAAACGGTTGGGAAGGATTCTGGACAGAGATCACGGATTACTATGATCGGTCAACGGGCGTGCTGCATTACACCTTGGAAAACAAGATGAATCATGAGCTGCACGCCATTTCCGAAGACAAGAAGCTTAAGATTACACTGGATCCGGAACGAGGGTGCGACGAGGTGCTCACGGATGCAAGCAAGCGGAACGTGACGGTCAACGGTTTACTGATTAACGATATTGCCTATCCGTTTTCAGAACCGAAGATTGTGGAATGTACGGTAAATGAATTCCATGGAGCTGGGTACTACCCAGAGTTCAAATCCTGGACCCTGTTCCGCACGGACGAAGGAACCACCGCATTGCGCATCGGACTTCCCTGGGGGGAACGCGCAGAGATCTACAATATGGATCCCGAAACCCTTACCTTCCGCTAGTCCACACGCTGTAGCGAACGCTACTTGCCCTACATCTGCATTGCCCTTACCGTCGAATGACTAACTGTTAAGATCAACAATTCCTATGAATCCTGTTGGATGGTTTGAAATCCCTGTCACGGATATGGATCGCGCCGAAACGTTTTATCGTTCCCTATTGGGATATAAACTTGAACGTCATGAGATGGGGCCTAACCTCATGTCCTGGTTCCCGATGGAGCGAGATGCCGCCCAGGCAACCGGAACGCTCATCAAAGGAGAAGCCTATACACCCTCCCATGAGGGAACCATTATCTATTTTTCCGCCCCAGACTTGGAAGCCACACTCGAGAAGGTGGAAGGACTGGGCGGTAGGGTTCTTGTACCGAAAACCGATATCGGTGAGCATGGATATATTGCACATATCGAAGACACGGAAGGGAACCGGATCGCGCTTCATCGTACGAAGTAGTCGAACAAAAACCGATCTGACCGATCGGTTTTTTGATTGTGATGGATTGACGATCTGTCTATCTTCCCCAATAATCATCACATGGACGTTCAATATATCGGCGATGTAGGTATCCAAACATACGATCCCATGCAGCCTGAACACAAGGCGGCCAGAAAGTTCCTCGTCTGGAACGACCTAATCCTTGTTGGTGATTATTCCCAACACAAACAACTTTATGCAACCTACGTGCAGCAGATTCCGAACCCTCGAAGCGCAGACACGCTTATCGGCGCAGGAGATCTGCATCAGCAACAGATCATCGGGTGGCAGAGTCTGGGATTCAAACTCGTAACCCCTCAGGAACTACGTCCGCAAATCATCGCGGCGCTCGGAGTCACCCGCTTCGTTTGACCAGACGTGCTACGAGGTCTTTGTGGAACGGTATGGAGACAGCAGCGCCCCCACCATCGGGAACACTGGAAGAAACGCGCCGGCCTTCCTTAATCAAATCCCGGACTCCAAGTGGAGTCCGGGTATTTGTATGGATGAGAGCACATGGCATTACTCCGTCGGAAGGGGTTCGGCACACTGGATGTACGAGGCGCTCGGAAACAGTAATCCATTCGTTTCGTAGAACGTTGGCGGCTCATAGGTCCACCCGTCTCGCAAACGCTTCTCCTCCTGTCGCAACGTCCGTAACAGGTAACGCCCTCCGAGCTCGGCAATGAGTCTGGCACGAAGCCCGAGGGAACGATAAAGATCCTGAAGCACTTCCTGCGTGTGACGATTTGCTTGATCCGTTCCTGGACCGTACTGCTTGGCGGCCCAAACGATCGCCGGAAATGTGGTGAACAGCTGTTTACCGTCCTCCATAAACCGTTTGCGCACGCGTAGGTCCGGATGCCGATGATAGCGTTTCCAACCGTTTAACGTTGTTCGGATGATCCGAACCAGACTTGGGCCATTCTCGTCGTAATCATGCTGAAAAGCACGTTGCAACATCTCCGTTTCCATGCCCGGTGGAATCCTCGGGTGTCGGTAGTTGAACCGATGTTGTCCGTGCATCTCCGGAATCGGAATCTCCTCCTCCGTCAGCATCCTCCCCTGCTCCTGCATCTGCTCGTGCAGGGGCGTGCCGGGAAGCGGCGTGTAGAGCATGAACTG
>WJLE01000248.1 GCA_014728655.1 Candidatus Uhrbacteria bacterium | reverse complement strand
TGCCTCATCGGGTAGATCGCTAGGGGCAAGTGGATGAATAGCCAACGGTCCTCCGCAGGATTCGATTATTGTTCTTGATCCTTCATGAAAGCAAAAACCCGCCCAGAGAGAGTTGGGCGGGGACCTTCACACGAGGGAACGGGATGCGTCAGCATGACATGGTGGCGTAGCTTGCCGGTAGATCGCGCGATTCGCGGATGCTTCTGCAGAGGCGTGGCCTCAGTCTGAGTCCGTGTTGTTTTGCATAGGTACAGGTCGAGATGAAGCGATTCTTCGCTTCCTCAGTCTGACCCAATAGATCCAGTGCATCAACACGTAGCATGCGAGCCTGATGGACGAGTGCGTACTCGCACCAGTATTCGGAACCACGCAGGGCGATGTGGACGATGCGGATGGCATCTTCGTAGCGGCCGACCAGGTTGTAAGTCTTGGCCAGTTCCACGCGCCACTGGAGCTTCTTCCGATTATCCGTGAGCTTCAGGCAGATCCGGCCGAGACAGGCGATCATGCGACCGTGCTCGCCGCGCTGCTTGAGTAGGCTCAACAGTTGGAATAGCGTTGTGGTGTTGTCCGGATTCTCCCGGATCTGTTGCAAGTAATCCTCAGGTGTGGGCACGCGGCCCACGAGGTCCTTGATCGTGCGCATTTCGTTCTCCCGTTTGTGAAGGCTGCAATAGGAAACGCTAACAGGATTTGTACTCCCTGTCAAGCAGGGTGCTTTTCCCTTAAATCCGGTAGGGGATATACTATCGGTATGCATTTAAAACCCACAGAAATTCGAGAACTACTGGGAACCCTGGGTAAGAAACCGAACAAGTCACTCGGGCAGCATTTTTTAATTGATCCATCCGTCATTCACGCCATGATTCGACGGGCGGATTTACTACCCAAAGATGTGGTTCTGGAAGTGGGGCCCGGCCTTGGTGTGCTTACGAATGCGCTGCTTGATACGGGTGCAAACGTTATCGCCATTGAGCAGGATCGGTCATTCGCGCTCATGCTTGGATCCACGCTGCACGATCGTAAGGTGAGCATCATCCACGGCAATGCCGTAGAGGTGGACTGGGTCACCACCGTTGGAAATGGACGCTGGAAGTTCATCGCCAATCTGCCGTACGCCGTCACATCCCTGATGCTGCGAAAGGCGCTTTATCATCCGAACCCGCCCACACAGATGTTAGTCTTGATTCAGAAAGAGGTGGGGGAACGCATCCAGGGCGCAGGGCGTAAGGTTCGGGGCGTGAAGCCATCGCTATTATCATTGATGGTTGCCTTGGCATCATCCTCCTCACGGATCATCCGAAAGGTACCGCCGCGCTGCTTCTATCCATCCCCTCGGGTGGATTCCGTGGTGTTTGAAATCATCCCCTTATCACAACAGGAACGGATCGAGCGATGGGGTATTGATCCGGAAGAAGTCATGAAGGTGGCAAAGCAGGGATTCGCACATCCCCGCAAATTGTTGATCTCCAATTTATCTGTAGGGGCATCGCATGCGATGCTCAGCAAACAGGAAATCGAGAACATCCTCGTAGACATCGGTGCGAATCCCAAATCGCGTCCGGAGGATCTATCTCTTGATCAGTGGGTTGAGCTTGCAAAACGCCTTGTTTGACACCCCATGGTCCAGCTCCTAAGGTTTGATCCTGAACCTTTTGGAGGGATCCATGTCCGAGGAAGAAACTGGCCTGAAACAGCCCTATGCCTACATCTCCGGTGCGCTCACCGTCATGACGGAGGCGGAGCGGCAGGAGCTCCGAGATCTCTACATCCTCATTGGGAAGACGGCGGCCTGGATCGGCTTCGGTTATTACTGCCCGCATGTGTACAGTGATCCGGAGCTGGCCAAAACGTTGAGTCCGCAGGAGGTGGATCAAATCGACCGTACGGCAGTAACGCATAGCGCCGTCGTGATCGCTGAGGTCAGTATCCCGTCGCACGGCTGCGGAATCGAGGTGGAGATGGCATATCATGCGCATGTTCCTGTGATCCTGCTCGTGAAGAAGGGGACGCGTCTGTCACGACTCGTGGCAGGGAGCCCCTCTGTCGTCGCCATCATCGAGTACGAATCGAACAAGGATCTACTAGATGCGCTTCAGGGAGCGCTGCGTGAGCTCATTGCCAACGTGAAGGAGCTGAAGATTCCGGAGGTCCTCAAGGCACAGCTGGTGCCTTCGGTGGGTGGATGACGCACGTTTCAAACCTGGTGCTTATGCCTGATGCTCATGCTCGCATGAGCATCTTTTTTTATCCATAAAGAAAACGCCGGCCCTGGGAAGTACCCGTGGGCCGGCGTGATGGGAGGTTGAGGTGATGTGCTAGGCGGCGAGCTTGGAGGACTCGGCGCTGCGCTGGCGCTGGACTGCGAAGGTGATCTCACCCTGCAGGATCCAGTTTCGCTCCGCGAGCCACATCTTGGGCTCCAGCCGCCCCAGCTCGCTCTTCACGTATGCCTTGATGAGCTGCCAACCGCGCTCCGAGAAGTCGCGCCGGCGGAGTCGTGCGTGAAGTTGCTTCAAGGCGCTGACGTGACATGTCAGCAGTAGCGAGTTGAGCTCGTCGTGCACGTTCTGCGTCTGCTTGCGCTCGCGCATTTCATGCTCGATCCGCTCGTCGACGCGGCGTGCGAAGGTCGCGAGCTCCTCGTGAGCCTTCGCTACCTTCTCTTGTTCGATTCGCTTCAGCGTTTCGTTGGAAGGTCGGCAGCGCACGACGCTCCTCGGTCGGAACCGAGCGGTGGTTTGAACTGCTAGCAGTTCCAATCCGATGAGGGGGATTAGTCCATTCAGATCTTTTCTTGCTTGAAGGTTGAGCACGTTTGCCTCAATGGGTGGAAGTTTCGATTTTTTGCCAGAGGCCGGAGGATTTTTAATCGTCCAGCATAACGGGACAAGATAGCACGTTTTGATCATATTGTCAAGAGTACTTGATATTTGGCAATTAGCTATTAGCTTTTGGCTTTTAGCTATTGGCCTTATCCTCCTAGCCCACAACCCACAACCCACAACCCAC
>WJLE01000247.1 GCA_014728655.1 Candidatus Uhrbacteria bacterium | reverse complement strand
CATCTCCGAGATCGCCTGGCAGCGCATCGAAGATCCGCGGGACGTGCTGAAGGTTGGAGACCGCGTCCGTGCCGAAATCATCAACATCGAAGGATCCAAAATCTTCCTGAGCATGAAGAAGCTGGTTGAGGACCCGTGGCGAGCCGTGAGTGCGAAGTACAAGATCGGACAGAAGGTGCAAGGAAAGGTGTTAAAGATCAATCCGTTTGGACTCTTTGTGGAGCTGGATCCGGATATCCACGGACTGGCACATATCTCCGAACTCTCCAATAAGCCCGTCCGGGACGTACATGAATTCGCACGCGTCGGTGATGAGTTCGAGTTCGCCATCGTGAGCGTGGATCCAGAGAACCATCGCCTCGGCCTCTCTCTTCGCCGGGATAGTGCAGACGAGAAATAAATCCGGATGTTCGACATCCTCTGAGATTATGTAACAATATCGGCTATGGGCGACGAGCTTCGAGCTTCCTGAAGGTCGATCTCGTGGTGCACAACCCGTAGCCCATGGTCGAAAGCCAGTCGCTAATCGCCAAAAAGACTATGAACAAAAACCTACGAACGATCCTCCTGTTTATCGCATCCCTGTTTATCGTGGGTGCCATTTTGGCGCTTGTGAACGTGAAGGAGACGGAAGAGATCAATGTGGCGGAGCTTGCGAACCGCGTGCAGCAGGAAGAGGTAGAACGCGTCGTGATCCGGGGGCCTCAGCTGGAAGTAACGCTGAAGGACGGAACGGAAGTGGAAGCAACGAAGGAAGGCAACGTCTCGTTCAGTGAACTCCTCAGCAACTACGGCGTAGAGCCGGAAAAGGCACGAAGCGTTGCCACGGAAGTCAAAGAACAGACCGGCGCAGCCTACTGGGCCAGTCTGATCCTGCCGAACTTGTTGCCGATTCTACTGCTCCTGCTTCTCATGTGGTTCTTCCTGCGTCAGGTCCAAGGGCAGAACTCCCGCGCCATGAGCTTTGGACAGTCCACCGCACGCGAAATTCAGAAAGGATCCAAGGATCGTGTGACCTTTAAGAACGTGGCCGGCGCCAAGGAAGCCAAGGAGGAGTTGACGGAGGTCGTTGACTTCCTGAAGCACCCGGAGAAGTTTAAGAAAGTCGGTGCGAAGATCCCGAAAGGCGTGCTATTGATGGGATCTCCGGGAACCGGAAAAACCCTACTGGCCCGCGCCGTTGCCGGAGAAGCGGACGTGCCGTTCTTCCATATGAGCGGTTCGGAATTCGTAGAGATGTTTGTGGGGGTCGGAGCCAGCCGCGTCCGGGACCTATTTGCACGCGCCAAGAAGAGCCGTCCCTGCATCGTGTTCATCGATGAGATCGATGCCGTGGGACGTCAGCGCGGATCCGGACTGGGTGGCAGCCATGACGAGCGGGAGCAGACCCTGAACCAAATTTTAACCGAGATGGACGGGTTCGAACCAAACCTGGGCGTCATCGTGCTTGCGGCCACAAACCGACCGGATGTGCTTGATCCTGCGCTGCTTCGCCCGGGTCGATTCGATCGCAGAGTTGTGATCGAGATGCCGGACATCAACGATCGTGAAGCGATCCTCAACGTCCATGCCAAGCACAAACCGTTGGCCACGGACGTAGACCTGCGCAAACTGGCCGAGCGCACGCCCGGCTTTAGTGGTGCAGACCTGGCAAACCTGATGAACGAAGGTGCGATCCATACGGCACGCAAGAACAAAGAGAAGGTCTCCATGCAGGCACTGACGGATGCCATCGAAAAGGTGCTACTTGGTCCGGAGCGAAAGAGTCACCTCATGACAACGGAGGAAAAAAAGAAGACGGCGATTCATGAACTGGGGCACGCCATCGTGGCACACCTCCAGCCGCACTCGGATCCCGTTCAAAAGGTTTCGATCATCTCCCGCGGACATGCGGCCGGCTATACGCTGAAGATGCCGATCGCCGAACGGCACATGCATACGCGCGAGGAATACCTGGAGGATATCGCTACGATGCTTGGAGGTTATGCCGCAGAACAGGTGTACTACGACGAAACGACACCCGGACCGTCGAACGACATGAAGGAGGTCACCAAACTGGCACGCAAGATGGTGATGCAGTGGGGCATGTCCGATAAGCTGGGACCACGCGTCTATGGCGAACAGGAGGATATGATCTTCCTTGGACGCGAGATTCACGAGAACCGAAACTACAGTGAAAAGGTCGCAGAACTGATTGACGAGGAGGTGAGCCGAATTATTACTACGGCGCTGGAAAAGGCCACGCAACTGATCCGGGATCACCGAGCAGATATCGATCGCGTTACGGAGAAGTTATTGGAAGTGGAAACGCTGGAACGCGAAGCGTTCTATGAGATCCTCGGCATCCCACCGGCGAACCCTGACAACATCCTCAAGCCAATACCGAAGCAGGATGGAGGAGGAGGGATGGAGGAGAAAACGAAAGAAACGAAACAGGCAGCGGAATAACCATCGACAATTGAATACCGAATATCGAACGCAATCCTCTGGAGATTGAGGAATATCCGATATTCGGTATTTCTGTTTCCGGTTTCGGCATTTGGCTTCCGAACGTGATATAATCTTCGCAATATGGCGAAGTGTCATCATGAACCCATTTATCGTCGCGTATTGCGCGATGCGTTTGTCCAGTCGTGGAAGGAAAAGCGATTCTGGCTCATCGCGGCGTTTGCCGGCGCACTCCTCAGCGGTAGCGTCTACGATGTGCTGCTGCGAGGCATTCCAAAAGGCGGACCCCCAACCGAACCCAGCTTCATCGGGTCCCTGATTCCCCTCTGGAACCAGTTCATGGCCGGATGGAGCTCATATAACATGGTGGATCTGGTGTTGGGATCCCTGAATGCCCTCATTATCACCGGCTTCGTCCTCGTGATTACGTTTGCGCTGTTTGCGATTTCCGTGATCGCGCAAGGAACGCTCGTATATGCAATCAATACGAACCACCGTAAAAAAACGCTGCGTGTCCGTGATGCGCTGACCGTTGGCGCCCGCGCCCTCTGGCCCGTTCTCGTACTCAACCTCATCGCCCTTGCCGTACTGCTTGCCACTCGCGGCCTCATCGGGATAACCCTGAGCATACTGCTAACGAACGAATCCGCAGTGCTCTACCTGCTCTATCTTCTGTCCTTCGTGCTGTTCGTCGGTATCGGTTCCATTACGATCGTCATTCAGATCTTCGCACTGAACGGCATGATCCTGCAGGGTGCCACCCTGGCACAGGCCATTGCACGCGGATGGGAGGTATTCCGCCGTCACTGGGTGGTGACCGTGGAAACGATAGCCATGCTGTTCGTCATCAGCGTGGGAGCCACGATCCTGGCCTTTGCCCTTGGCATGATCCTTTCCGTTCCGTATTTCATCATGGCCATGGTCGCCATCGCATCATTTGCATCCCCTGCGCTGTGGAGTATCGTCACCATCGTCTTCATGATTGTCTACTTCCTGATCCTCCTGGCGTTGTTCGGGTATACGGTTCAGCTCCACTACACCACGTGGACCCTCATGTTCCGTAAGCTCGGCGAAGGCGGTGTCCTTCCAAAGTTACACCGACTGACCCGTGCATTCATCCATCAAACGCACGTCCCCGGCTCCTAATCATCCCTATTTTAGCTAACATGCCTCCAAAGGCGACGAGCATTGAAGACCTCCTGAAGAAAGCCAGCTCCACCCCGGCCACAGGGGTTTCGGGTACGCCAAAAAAACAACCCGTCAAATCACAAAAAACCGATGACGAAAAATCCGCACAGGAAAAACTGGAGGAGCACATGGAAGGGATCAAGGTCCACGACCTTGAAAAACTGACTCAGGCACAGGCGGAAAAGCTCGGCGTCCCCTACGTCAACCTGTCCGGTTTCCCGATTGCTCCGGAGGCGCTGGCACTCATCCCTCGCGAACAGGCAAACGCGCACAAGATCGTCTGCTTCCTGCGCTTAGGCGAGGAGCTTCGCTTCGGAACCACGGAGATGACTCCGGAAGCCAAACAGGTTGCAGAGGATGTGGCAAAGAAGCAGTTCGCCAAAGGCCTCCTCTACCTCATTTCCGAAACGAGCTTCCATGCAGCGGAAAAACTTTACGACTCCCTTCCGGAAATCCGTGAAGTGATCTATGGCTATCGGATCGAAGAAGCGGATTTGGAGCGCTACGCCAAAGAAATTTCGGACTTCCGTGATCTACAAAAAAAGATTACCGAGGTCTCGACCACGGATGTCGTGACCATGGTTGTCGGTGCTGCCATCCGCAGCAACACCTCTGATATTCACGTAGAAGCGGAAGAGGAAGATGTAAAGGTTCGCTTTCGTATTGACGGCATCCTACAGGACGTGGCCGAACTGCCCCGCGAATCCTGGAAACAGATCATCAGCCGCCTTAAGCTTTTAGCGGGTGTAAAAATCAACGTGGTCGACGTTCAACAGGACGGACGTATCACCATCTTCCTAACGGATGAAAAGCTGGATATCCGTGTCTCTTTCCTGCCTACGGCGTTCGGAGAATCGGTGGTCATGCGTCTATTGCGTCCGAAGTCGATTGCCCTGGAATTCGAAAATTTGGGAGTGCGAGGCAAGGCGAATGAAGACCTGGTCCGGGAGGTGGAGCGTCCGAACGGCATGATTATTACAACCGGTCCAACGGGTTCCGGTAAAACAACGACGCTGTACGCGATTTTAAATAAGCTGAATACACCGGAGATTAAGATCATTACCCTGGAAGATCCGATCGAATATAAACTGAAAGGCATCAACCAGAGCCAAATCCGACACGACCGCGGCTATACCTTTGCCATGGGACTCCGCTCCATCTTGCGTCAGGATCCGGATGTGGTGATGGTCGGAGAAATCCGCGACCTGGAGACGGGCGAAATCGCGATCCAGGCCGCCCTTACCGGTCACCTCGTCATCTCCACCATCCATACAAACAGCGCCTCCGGTGCCATCCCTCGTTTTATCTCCATGGGGATCAAATCCTTTTTGCTTGCCCCGGCGTTAAACGCCATCATCGGACAGCGCTTGGTACGACGACTCTGCAACGATTGTAAGCAGGAGGTACAGATCAGTGCTTCGTTGCGTAAACAGGTTACGGATGAACTGAACCGAATCCCGGAAAGCTCCGGTGCCAAACCGGATCTGACGAATTTGAAATTCTTCGGACCACCGAAAGGGGAAAATACCTGCCAGACGTGTAACGGACTAGGATACAAAGGACGCGTGGGAATCTACGAAATCTTTACCATGAACAAAGAGATTGAAGCGGCAATTCTGGAAGAGCAGGTCAGCGCTTCGCACATTCAAGACTTGGCGATTTCGCAAGGAATGATTACAATGATTCAAGACGGGCTGTTAAAAGCACTGGATGGAATGACCTCCGTGGATGAAGTGTTGCGCGTCGCCGCCATTGAACAGGAGCTGGATGATCTTACGGCCGAAACGGAAGCGGCAAACTCAAGTGAACAAGTAGCGGTGGAACAGTTGCAAGCGGAAGGTAAGTTGTAACGGGGGAATACCGATCTTGGAAACAACCTGCTCATCCGAGTAGGTTGTTTCTGTTCAGGCCGGATAGAAGGAAACCTTCCTACCGTAGCGCGTGGGCTGAATGACGAGCGCATGCGCCTGATGAGCAGCTAGCCACTGCGGAATCCGTTCCGGCCACTCCATCGTCAGAATCGTTCCAGGTATGAGCAGCTCCTCGTCGAGATCCAATGGAAGTAAATCCGCTTCGTTCTCGATGCGATAGGCATCCACGTGCAGTAGCCGTCGAAGTTGAGCATGCGATAGCTCATACGTCCGAAGCATGGAAAACGTCGGGCTCTTTGGCACCTTCACCGCCCCCAGTTCGGATGCCAATGCTTGTACAAATGTCGTCTTCCCCGCTCCAAGCGGACCCTGAATCGTCAGAATGTTGCCGTCCGTTAGTCGGGATGCCACATGTTCAACCACACGTACCCAACCGTCTAAGCTGGAGATATTCCACGTCATCGGGGATTGCATTACCATAGATTTAGGACAGATCCAACTCCGGCTCTGCATCGATCTTACGCCAATCGGATGTTTTTCCTTTCACCAAACTCCAGCAGCCCGCTGCAGCAATCATGGCTGCGTTATCCGTTGCCAACCCTACGGCCGGCTTCAACATCTTTACGCCTTTCAACTCTTGCTTAATGGCGGAGTCCAAATCCAGACGAAGCTGCTTATTCGCAGAGACGCCTCCGACCAGTAGGATTGATTTCACCGGATGCAGCGTAGCGGCTTTGATCGTTTTGTAGACGAGCAGATCGATGATGGCACGCTGAATCGAAGCACAAAGATCGTGGCGCTTCTTCGGTGTCATCTTGTTAACCTTTGCTACTTCTAGCCGAACCGCTGTCTTTAATCCGGAGAAACTCATGTCGAGCGAAGGATCATGGATCATCGGTCGTGGAAAATCAATCGCTGCACCGTTCCCCTTTTCCGCATGTTTTGAAATCTTTGGACCGCCGGGATAGCCGAGTCCAAGGAGCTTCGCACTTTTATCAAACGCTTCTCCGGCCGCATCATCGCGCGTGGAACCAATGATCTCGTACTTCCCAAAATCCTTCATCAGAACAAGTTCCGTATGTCCGCCGGAGACGAGGAGTGCAAGCGCAGGGAATTGCCATTGACGTCGATTCTCGGGTACGAGCCAAGCGGAAGCAAGATGACCTTCGAGATGGTTTACGCCGATGAGTGGTTTTTCGCTCGTCCATGCAAGTGTCTGCGCTGCCTGGATCCCGACGCGCAAAGCCGTTGCAAGTCCTGGACCTTTTGTTACGGCAATTGCATCGAAAGAGTTCAACGGATCCTTTTTTGATAGCATCCCCGTTAATAATGCGACGGTCTCTGGAACATGCGTCCGCGCAGCGACCTCCGGAACCACTCCACCGTACTGCGCATGGATATCGATCTGAGAAGACACAACGTGTTTTACGATCCGCACGCCCGGTGTCTTTTTAGTAAAATCCACGTCTAAAATGGCAACCGAGGTTTCGTCACAGCTCGTTTCAATTCCTAGAACTCTTCCCTTCTTCATACGTATTCTTGGCTAACCATAGCTTATTTTATTGATTCTTTCTAGATAAGAACCCCTTTAAATATCGATGCCAATTATACTTGATAAGATATCGATTGTATGCTAGATTTGCGCGTCAGGCTCGTCACCTGTCAGATGCCCGTGTCCTTTGGACAACAAACATTCCACCTTTTGGAGGCCGAATGGCTAAAGGAAAAAAGAATAAGAAAAAGACGAGGCGTCAACCGCCGAAGCCGAAGCCCCGACCCTGCGTTGAGGCAGCACCTGCACTGCCTCCCCCCGCACCGACCCCCAAGCCGGAGCTGAGCGATGAGGCGAAGGCAACACTCGAGGAACTGCTAGCCATCTACAACGTGAACATCGCCTTGGGCAACGAGCACCTTGTGGCCGGACGACTCGAGGACGCAAGTACGTGTGAAGCAGAAGCGCGCAAGGCGTGGCAGACCAGCAAGCGCATCAGCGCCGAGATGCCCATCGGCCCAGGCCCCGTGCGCAAGCTTCGGGCAGCGGTCGACAAGGTCGTACGCGAGCTCGAAGCCACGGAATCATTCAAGCGCTCCAAACTCAAAAAGGAGTCCCAACGGTTCCTCGACGACGTCGTAATCACTGCCGGTCGCCGGCATCACTCCCCGTTTAGGAACTATACCGGCTTCCACGGAGATGCAGAGCGCGCCCTGGCTCGACTGCTGCAAGCCGATCCGGATCATCGCGAGATCCTTCGGGATTCCTACGAGACCCTGGAAGCGGAGCTCCGCAAAGAAGTCGAGCGTCGTCGCGAGGCAGAAGCGGAGCATCTCGTGAAGGAGATCGATGAGGCGATGCTCAAAGACACCAACCGAGCACTTGATCTCCTCAAGGCATTGCCGGATCACCTTAAACCCTACGTCAAGCTGGAGGATGTCGAGGAGAAGATCGAAGCAGCACGCCCGGCAGCGACAGCGTGTCAACGTAGGATCCAGGAGCATCTGCGTCAGATTGAGGAATCGCGGCGTCAGGATCAGTGCCGCAACCTGATCGACCACATCATGGGAACTCATCGACTTCCTGTGAAGGCACGTGATAGCAAGGAACGCTATCGGCAAGCACTACGGGACGATCGCGACTTGCTCGATGAAGCGATTGCCCAGAGTACGTACGGCAACCACCGCGCCCTAAAAGACGAGATCGAAAAACGCCGAGATCATGGCAGGGAAATCTGGCGAGCACACCAGGATCTCACGTACGTGGTGGAAGCCAAGGACCTCTCATCCGAAGAGTTCTGTAAGCGACTGATCGAGGCGGAGAACCGCGTTCAGTTTGATCTCATCTGGGAACGGGACGATGTAGTTCGTAAATTCACCTTCTGCCTGACACGCGATCACATCAATACCGTTCGCGAAACAGCGTATCGTCTTAACTCCTCAGACTGCAGAGCATGCCTGCGTCTCGCCGTTTCACTGCTTCGGAGACTGGGCGACCACGATGTCCCGAGCTGTTATGACTTGAGAAACGGTCACTACCAGAGGTACCAGGAGCTCCACCTTCGACTGCAGCACATGGAGGCTTCCGACTGCGGTCATCACAAGCCCGTTCGAGCACCGTGGCAGGATCAGCCCTACCCGAATCCCAAGGGGAACGGCAGAACTGCCATCCGTTCCTAAACCGCACTTTTCTATCCACGGCCCGGGCATGAGCGATGACGCTTGTGCCCGGGTTTTTGTTAGACCCCGTTCCGAAATCGGGATAAAATGATATTCATGTGGACGATTTATGCACTACTGGCCGCCATCACGGCAGCACTCATGACCATCGTCGGAAAAATCGGATTAGAAAAGGTGGATCCGACACTCGCAACGGGCGTACGCAGCGCCTTCATGTTCCTGTTCATGTTCCTCGTAATTCTGATCGGAGGAAAACTCAAAGGCATCACAACCCTTGATCGCCATGCGCTCCTGGCAATCATCATGAGTGCCGTGTTTGGAGCGTTAAGCTGGCTGTTTTACTTCCTGGCACTTAAAGACGGAGCGGCCAGCCGCGTCGCAGCCATCGACCGGACCAGTGTCGTGTTTATCATTTTATTGTCCATCTTTTTCCTCGCAGAAAAACTGACGCTAAAAGTTGCCATTGGCGGCGTCTTGGTGACCATCGGAGCCATCCTGGTTGCGCTCTAGACTTGCGTACATCAGCAATCATCGTGAGGAGGTCAATGATATGCGTAAAAAGGTTTCACCCTCATCGAGCTCCTCGTTATCATGCTCATCATCGAACTCCTTGCGGTACTTGCCGCTGTCTCATTCGGAAATACACGACAGCATACCCGGAAGGCAAGCACATCGCTGATCTTAAACAAATCCTGAAGGCTCTAAACCTAGAGGATCAGACTAACGAGGAGTATCTGATTCATTCAACGGTTCCAAACCGACGGTATGAACAGCCAGACTACTACCGTACGATGAACCTTGATACCATCCTTCCATCACCGTACATCGGCATCCCGCCTAAGGACCCCAAGACCTGTGACCGCTACGGAGCGAACGCGAATGAAGGTTATCGATACCTTTACCAGGCACGAACCAGTGGCCAACGTTACGTATTGCGCGCCTATCTAGCCGATGCGACATTAATGGCTTAGGATGGTAGATGTCAGGGTGACATTAGGTATTGCCTAAAATACAATTCCTGCAACGTCATAAAAACGGTCATGGATTGACAGTTTTTTTATTTACACGTATCCTCATCGCGCTTAAGACAAGTACAGAAGGCCCGTTCGTCTAGTGGTTAGGACGCCAGGTTTTCATCCTGGAAACAGGGGTTCGATTCCCCTACGGGCTGCCACCATAAAACATTCCCTTGTGGGGATGTTTTATTGTGATTTCGTATCGGTGGAATCGAACGGGCGCGAGAGCCCCACATTGCGGGGCGGTGCGCAGCGCCCAGGTACCCGAGCGGAGCGAGGGGCGATTCCCCTACGGGCTGCCACAACAAAACAATCCCAGAAGGATTGTTTTGTTGTGATGTCTTATTCTATGAGCGAATATTCGCTTAGATTTCAATCTTTAATTTTGCATACTTGGCAAGCTTGATGGCAAAGACAAACCAAGCCACGGAGCTGATGATTAACGCAAGCCCAACCAGAACGCCTAGCAGGTCCGGATAGAGCAGAATCAGCGCACCAAAGATTAGCGAAACAGCTCCCACAAGTGTAAGAACGGCGACCATGTCTTTGACGGTCTTCAGAACTACTTCAACGATTTTCATAAACAATTATCGTTAATAATTTATCTAATAAGTATTATCTCACAATTTGCATAATAAAAAAACGCACCGTGTACTGCATGCACGGTGCGCAAAGGTCGTTAAATGTACATCCCTACCGGGATTTCCGCTCCTGAAAGAAGCGGATCAAACGTCGGATGGCGGCTTCTGCCTCATGCGCATCCATCCTTCGGGATTCACGCGGGGTGAGTTGGAACATCGCGTGAAGCGACTGAATCGCGGATGCGCTGATGTCGTGACGATCCGCACACGACACGATCTGCCAAGTTTCCGACACTCCACAAAACTCTACTGCGACTACCGCATCTCCCAGAAAGCGACTGTAACAGAACACTCCAACACGGATCGCACGCTCCGAGGAATCCAGAGCGTACTGCAACGTAAGGATCTCTTCGCAACGCCGCTCGTCGCAAGTCATCATGCAGATACACTCATCGAGTTCAAAACCATAGAGGCCGCTATCGATGCGTTGCATCGGATCCTCCTCCATGATCGCATCATCGATTGTGTATCCGCATTGCTGCAGTAATAACCGGGTAACCTCAAACTGGTCGATGGCCTTTTTAAGCTGTTCGATTACAGTAAGGTGCATGATGTCACTCCTCCGTTCCTGACAGCGCCGCTTGCCGTCAGCGTCGTTTCCGACGGTTGTGCTTACCATGATGCGTACGGACTGTCAATCCATCGAATCGTAGGTTCGCTAAATATACTTGACAAATCCATTACTCTGTGATAGCTTTACGTGTTCGATCGCATTAAAAGGCTGCAATGAAAATCAAGAAATAGAGCTTGACGTTGCGAAACGAAACAGATCCTCACAACTCATTCATCACATGCTATGAATTTATTCGACGGACTCACGATCCTCCTGGTTGGTGCGGGCGTCGCAGGCTTCTACATGAGCCTTCGCAAAGGATCTTAAAAAGAGCTGTAAAAACAGCTCTTTTATTGATGTCCAGGCTTGACAAAACGACGGTTTTTCATTATGAAATACGCGGTACCGTCACAAACAACGAGGTGTAACGTGTCTGACAAAAACATCGTCCTAAGCGGAATTCGCGCGACCGGACGACTACATCTGGGGAACTACATCGGCGCCGTACGCAAGTTCGTCAAGCTGGCGAATGACTCCGATAACGCATGCTTTTACTTCATCGCCAACCTGCACACACTCACGACGTTCACGGATCCGAAAGCGCTACGGAACAACGTACAGGAGGTGGTGCTGGACTACCTGGCAGCCGGATTGGATCCGGAACGATGCACGATCTTCGCACAGTCGAGCGTGCCGGAGACCTGTGAGCTCAATACACTGCTCACGAATATCGCACCGATGGGCGATCTTCTACGCATGCCGCACTTCAAGGAGAAGACGACCGTGTCCGTCGACGAAAAACACGGGGAACCACAGATCGTATTTGGAGAAGGGACGAACGCAGGACTCTTTCAGTACCCCGTCCTTATGGCTGCGGACATCCTCGGTGTACTTGCCACGCACGTTCCGGTCGGCGAGGACCAGGAGGTTCACGTGGAATTCGCGCGCGAACTTGCCCGTCGGTTCAATAGTCGCTACGGCAACCTGTTCCCGGAACCCCACGCCATGAGCGAATCGATCCGCGTCCCCAATCTTCGGGGCGGCGGGAAGATGAGCAAAACCGGTACGGATGATGGAAGCATCGCACTCACAGACTCCGACAAGGAGATCGCTCGCAAGGTTCGTTTGGCCGTGACGGATCCCAACCGGAAGCGTCGCAACGATCCAGGAGATCCGAACATCTGCAACAT
>WJLE01000030.1 GCA_014728655.1 Candidatus Uhrbacteria bacterium | reverse complement strand
GTACACCACAGTAAACCGTCATTTCATTCGCCCAGGCGCATTTGTTTGCGAACGTGATCACGCCCAACTGGATGCGGTTCTCATTGATGTTCCCCGGCGCGCCGCCGGATACCCAGAGCTCCGGACGGTAATTACTGGCCGCGTTCCACACGCTATAGAGTACGGTGTTCCCGTCCGGTGACCAGACGGGCTGGAATCCGCGACCTTCCACCACCAAACCCGTGAAGTTTTCCTGATTTTGTCCCAGTAACTGGATGCGTTCACGATCAAAGCCCAGGGCGTCTCCGACCGTGGAGTAGGCAATCACCTGTTCATTCGGTGTCCAGTACGGGTACACTTCGTCCGCATTATCGCCCAGGGGTTGTACGGCGCGCGCATTTTTGCCATTCGGATCTGCAATCAGCAAGTAACGGGATTCCGGAGCGACGGCATTACTCTTAGCGACCACCTCCTGATCGTCCGCTGCAAAGTCGAATGCATCCCAATGTTTGGGTAGGCTGGTCTGCGTTTCCGTCTCAAAGTTGTAGTGCAGCTTCGTTCCGTCCGGGAAGGTTAAGATGGCCTGATCCGTACTGTTCCCCCAGGAGACGGTTTCCACATTCGGGAATTCGGTATCGCTTATGAGCTCGTTCACTCCGTCCGTGGTGACACGGTAGAACCTGGACTCGATCGGGTCGTAATATCGGGCGCCTGTTCCATCCGCGGAAGGGGAGACCTCTTGCGTGATGCTTTCGCGTAACAGCACGGTTTGTGGCTGTACCGTTCCACCCGTCGCTCCGGCACCTGGCACGGTACCGGCAGGGGCAAGCGTACCGGGAGCGCCCGGAACGGTCGGCTGGCGCTCGTCCGCATCACCGGCTCCGGGAAGCGTTCCGCCCGGACCGACGTCTTCGGGTGGTGCTTCCACAACCACTTCCGGTTGTGCGAAGAAATAGTAGTACACGCCCACACCGACGATGCCGGCAAAGAGCACGAAAAAGCTGATGAACAGGATCCGCCTTAAGCGTTCGGACATAGTAGGTTCATTATAGCGCGAAACGCGTTTTATCGCATGGGAAAAGCAATCTAGAACGCCCCTCCGAACAGATTGGACATGTAGCTGATTCCCGCAACGATGGATGTCCAGAGCAGGACTGCGATGATGATGACAAATGCGAGTTGGAGCAGGCAAATTAGGAATGCAAAAAAGAGCAACCCATCAATCAGACAGGTAACGACATCCACGGCATCCAGCGTTGGCCGGTCATCCAGTAAAATGATTCCGGGGATCTGAATCCGGAAGATCCATTTATTGACGATTTCGAAGTTCAGCTGGAGTAGCAGGGTGATGAGTGGGAAGACCGTCTCCGCACCTGCGCCCTGCACGAGTTTCCAGACATGCCGGATCATCTTGTTTGCCCGGACGAGAGCTTTGCGCTGTTTCTTGATCATCTCGATCTTACGCTGTGCCTGTTGGAGCTTGTTCTGTTGTGATCGTTGGTCCTCTGCACGTCCACGTGCGAGCTGGCCGACCCTGCGGAGTTGCCGCTGTTTTGGAGACGCTTGCGGAGGGGTCTGCGCCCTGCCGCGCTGCATCCGGGTGCGTTGTTCTGACGCGGGACCTTGCGGACCGGTTGATCCTTCCGTGTCACCGCTTGGAGCTAGAAATTTACGTTGTGTCTCCATGAGTTGCGCCTGTCGCCTGCGTTCCTGCTGCGCTTCCGTTTCTTCCCGGAGTGCGTAGGATTTTGGATCCATCTCCAGGAACGCGCGCTCCTGCGATCCTGCTGCAGGCAGTTCCGTATCATTTTCCGCCTCCAGCTGAGACAGGCGATCCAGCTGCTGTGAAGCCGCCAAGGTCGAAGCGAGTTGCAATGGGGTATGCTTCGGTTGTGGACCGGCCGTTCCCTGAGCCACACGTAAACCGGCACGACGATTCGCGTTCGTGTTTGCAGGTGGTGCGGTGGGGGTTCGACCGGATACGTCGGTAAGTCCCAGCGCTCCCGGATTAGGCTTTCTTGCCGGTTCTGCCATCTACACGCATTGTAGCAAGGTGGACTGAAGTGTGCGAAGTCCGATGGGGTAGTGCGTGGGGAAGTAGGGAGGAAAAACGTAAAGGGTGGGGAATGAGAAGGAAGAAGGAAGAGATGGTGAAAGAGGGAACTAAAAGCAAATTCACGACTTCTTACACGGAGGCTAATCCCTTTTTCGTAGCCTTGAGGCGAATCGTTCGCTTCTTTGGCTGTTTGGTCAGAATGCGTCCGATGAGGTCGGTGATCTCCTGCTCCACAATGCGACGTGCGGCACGTGCGCCTTCGGTTTCGGGCATGGGTTGATTCAGCAGCCAGTCCAGCACGTCATCACCGGCATGGCAGGCGACCTGCTGAGCAGCCTGTACACGAGAAAAAGCGCCATCCAATTCGCGTTTGGTAATTTCCTTCAAATGCGTTTTTTCTAACGGTTGGAAGACTGCGATCCGGTCCAGCCGGTTCAGGAGCTCTGGGCGGAAGCGTTCCTTGAGTTCCTGTTGAACTTGCTCCTCAAACGCGCTTGCGCTGTTTTTCGCATCCTCACCGAACCCAACCCGTTTCTTTCCGAGTGTATCCGCACCGACGTTCGAGGTTAGTACCACATAGGATTGGCGAAACGATACCGGACGTCCGGTAGCATCCGTGACCTGACCATCTTCCAGGAGCTGAAGCAGGATATTCAACACATCCGGGTGTGCTTTTTCAACCTCGTCAAAACAGATCACGGCATGTGGGCGTTTGCGAATCACATCCGTAAATTTGTTGGATTCTCGGTAGCCAACGTAGCCGGCAGGCGATCCGAGTAACTTAGACGCGGAATAGCCTTCGGAAAATTCCGACATATCCAGTTTTAACAACGCATCCTCCCTTCCAAAGAGTTCGAATGCAAGAGAGCGCGCCAGTTCCGTTTTCCCGATGCCGGAAGGGCCGGCAAACAGCATGGAGACTTTCGGGCGGCGTTCGTCGTTCAATCCAAGCCGCGCCTTGCGAACGGCGTCGGCGGCAATGGTCACAGCGCGGCTCTGACCGACGATGCGTTCATTCAAGCGCAGTTCGATCTCCTTCATCCGTTCGCGTTCCGTGGCAAGGATCGTTTCGATTGGCAGGTTCGAGATCCGCGCGATGACTGCGGCGATGTCCTCCATACGGACGCGGAGCGGTGTGGAGGTACGTTGTTCCTCGAGCGTTCGGACGATCTGTTCATGCTCTCGCTGCAGCGTCTCTTCTTTCTGTTTAAACTCCGAAGCCTGATCCAAATGCTGGTTGGCCACGGCGTGCTCCTTGCGGTTCGTCATATCATGACGCGCGATCTCCAGGGAGCGTAGGCGTTCCATAACCTCGCGATTTCTGCGCGAAGCCACCACGGATGCAGCGGACTCGTCGATGAGGTCAATCGCTTTATCCGGAAACATGCGGTCCGTAATGTAGCGTTCGGCCATGGACACGGCTGCATCAAGCGCAGCATCGTCATAGGTAACGCCATGGTGTTCGGCATACCGATCTCGCAACCCTTCCAGCATGGCACGCGTTGCATGCGGCGTTGGCTGCTCGATGGAAACGGGCTGGAATCGGCGCTCCAGTGCGGCATCGGCCTGGATAAATTTTTTGTACTCCTCCCAGGTCGTAGCGCCGATACAACGGATTTCGCCTCTGGCAAGCGCAGGTTTCAGGATGTTTGCCGCATCCAGGGATCCAGTTGTGGAACCGGCGCCGACGATATTGTGGATTTCATCAATAAATAGGACGACGTTCGGGTCCGCTTTTACTTCGTCCACGAGCTGTTTTAATCGTGCTTCAAACTCACCTCGATACATGGTGCCTGCAACGGTCAGCGCCAAATCCACAGCTAACAGACGTTTGCCATGAAGGACATCCGGAACG
>WJLE01000246.1 GCA_014728655.1 Candidatus Uhrbacteria bacterium | reverse complement strand
GCGGATCGCAATAACCGCTGCAGCAATCGCTGTGTTGGGAACAGAGTCCCCACTCACTACATCCACCGGTGCCACCGGTAACCGTTGTCGATCCACCCGTGCCGGCATTGCCGCCCGAGGGCGTCCCTGCCGTACCACCGGAATCGGACGAGCCGCCGGTAGCGCCTTGGCCGGAACTTCCTCCGGAACCCGCTTGACCACCCGTGCCGCCCGTGGGCGGAACATAGTCATCGCAGATGAAACCAAGGTCACAGTAACCGGAGCAACAGTCCGGATTATCCGAACAGGATGACCCGTTGATCTCGCATTGAGATGATCCGCCCGTGCCAGCATTTCCGCCCGAGGGCGTCCCTGCCGTACCACCGGATCCGGACGAGCCGCCGGTAGCGCCTTGGCCGGAACTTCCACCGGTGCCGCCCGTGGGCGGAACGAAGTCGTTGCAAACATCGGTTGCATCGCAGTAGGCACTGCAGCAATCTGCATTGGTTGCACACGAATCGCCGTTTTCGAAACAGCTTGGGGCATTCCCCTCTCCGCCGGTGCCACCAACGGAAACGTCTCCGCCGGTATTTGGCCGAGCGCCTTCACCGGTATTCGTACCGGCTTGACTACCCTGCCCTTGCGTCGTACTGCCCGTATTGTCATCACCTGAGCAACCCCAGCCGATGATGCCGAACAGGACGAGCGCAAACACGTAACGTCGTTTGTTGTATGTCGTCACTTCTAAAGCCCTCCTGTTGGAAAGTCTTGAGAATTGAACCTGTCAGTTTGTCGAAGGTTCGTTAGTATCCACCCCCATGGTGAATACAGGACTGTTGCATTTTTAGCGAAATATGTCAAGTCGCGTAGATAAACTTCGCCATTTTGCCCGTCCTTAATGGAATCTTAGCATTGTCAAATTAAATTGAATATCCCAGTTACACACAGCTAAATCATCGTCATTTATTTCAGGCCAATGCTGGATCTGGTATAATTTTTGTTATATGCATCAAACAAATTCTTCCGCGTCCCGGAAAATTCTTGTAATCCTAGCGCTACTCCTGTTTATCGTTGCACTCGTGCTCGTGATTCTTCAGAGCTCAACAAGCAAACCGACAATGAATCGTACGGATGGTACGACAGACACGAGGGTAAACGAACCGATCCAAACCACTCAAGACGAAACATTCGATGAAACGCTGCCCACGGATATCCCGGATGTTGAGGAAGATCTAACAGACCCAACCCCTCCAGAACCCATCCCAGAACCAAACTTCGATCTACCGGAAGGATTGACTGAGGCTCCGGAACCAACGCAGCTTGAAATCAATACGCTTAATCAAGAACCGGATGAATCCGATCCCGATCCCGACATCAACAGTACAGGAGAGGGTCCGGATCTGGATCTAACTGAGACATCGACTGGAAGCTAATGCAACCACTCCGTATAACCAAACATCGGACTTAGTCCGATGTTTGTTGTTTTACTTTCCCAAAAAAGACGCGCACACGTTGTAACGTCGCTTCATCCTCCAGCACCTGCGTTGAACTCGCGCTCTCCGTTGTCGTCGCGGACGCGTCGGGGACCTCCTGTTCATCAAGCTCATCCATAGAGTCCTCTGTACTTGTCGTAACCACCACCGTGGGTGCGACCCCAAATTGAACCGGTACCAACTCCTCCTGTTGCCACTCCACGTTCTCCGCTGGTTCTGTTACGGGTGTGGATGACCGTTGTGAATCTTGTTGGGTCCCAACCGATGACTGCGTCGGAGGGCGTCCGATCGTTTCGCTATGCGCTTTCACATCCGCCTCCTGCTCCTGCATGACTCCAGACTCCTGCATGCGAACAACAACCTCCGGCTCCACGTCTTCAACAACGACGGCGCGATCCGTTAGTGTCCAGTCGATCCCCAATAACTCCGCTTCATAGCGAAGCTCCGCGTTCAAATACGACGCTCTGCGTTCTGGAGTCAATTGATAAATCTGCCGCCCAATTCGCTTGGAGTGCTCGACCAGCATCGGTCGATACGTACCGCTGTCAGGAAGCTTCTGAATCCGCTGTGCAAACGAAACTTCCGTTTGCTGAATTTGATGATCCCACCTTTCACGCTCTTGTACTCCCTCCACCGCATCTATGGCTTCGACGACTCCCTGCGTCACTCGCGCAACATCCTGTTGCAAGATCCGGTCGTCCTTTCGCAGCATCGTTTCTACTTCCGCAATGCGTCGTTCCAAGTGCTTCACTTTTGTTTCCAAGTAATATTCCGGATTCGATCGGTTAAACGCGATTTCAAATTGTTCCGCGCCCATGCGGACCGCATAGAGCGGATGACGTGGCGTGATCTCATCGGATTGATACGCATATACTGCCGATCCGGAACTCAGTAGCAACACCACGACCGCCGTTACCGCTAACGGTTTTAGTAACGAAGTCCACGCGAATGGAATTTGTGAAACTAAGTGCCGTTTTAATGCACGTCGAAATCCCGGATCCGGTTTGGCCCGTTTTTGAAGTTTCTTCAGATGACGCAGGACTTCTCGGCTCATAATCCACTAGATTTCTATACCATGGAGTTTTATTTATGTTTCAGTTTCTCCTTTAATTTTTTTAAAATTCTGGTCATCTGAACTCGTAACGCCCCGGAGGTTTTTTGGGTAATTTCCGCCATTTCATGGTACCTCCAGCCTTCAAGATACTTTAACCTTACCAAATCCGCCTCATCCGGAGGCAAATCTTCGATCGCTGTCAGCACCCGATTCCGATCGAATGAACGCTCTGCGTGCTCATCCCAATCCGAAGCTAATTTGAATTCCACATCCGCAAGATCCGTCATTTCCTTGGTTTTTGCAGCTTCATTAATAATGTGATTGCGCGCGATCGTATAGATCCAAGCAGACTCGCTGATCTTTGGATCATAGCGATCAAAGGCCTTTAGTGCCTTTGTAAAGATATCCTGAGTCAAATCTTCGGCACGCTCCCTGTTGCCGGCCACGCGAAAATAAACGAACTTGTAGATTCGATCGACATGCTTCTCGTAGAAGCGGGCAAAATCTCTCCTTTTCACCGGATCGCTAGGTCGTTAGGTATTAGATTCTAAGTTACAGGTCTCAAGTCCAATAGGACGACTCCTTTCTTCTAATACAGGCTAATAGTTTTAGCACCTCTGTTAGCCCGGCTTTAGCTTGCATGATCTTTTGTTCTGAGGCAAGTGTTAATCCTCTACGAGTAATCGTTGACACTCCAACTCCATCGCTGAGCCGGAAGCGACTGAAATAAAGTATCGCTGTGGTTTATTGTTCTTACAGAACCCTCGCCGATGTTGGACACGATCCGCAAAGAAGAACGCTCCATTTGGTCAATCAATCCCTTACGATACTTCCAGTGCATTTATTGAGTTAACTGGTAAACGGTTTTTGTGAATGAATACGCTTGTACCAGACAATTAAATTTTAATAACCCTGCATATCACATTCCGTGACAGCATCACGATCCCCTGTCAACATCTGGTCCTTGGAACCTAAAACCTAACGACCTAGTCCTCCTCTTTCTTCTGCTTCGGTGCAATGGCCATCAATCCAACGGGCAGGATCAGCCAAGCGGACTTCCCCCAGAAAGATGTAAAGATCTCACGAGTCGGAACGGTTAGGTGATTGATGACTTCTTGTGGCAGGAACGAGAGAACGATCGAAATCAACAATCCCACCTGCAACAGACTGAACACAATGGTCTGCCACCAGGATCCTGGAGCCGCATCGGCACCGAATGTTTTGATC
>WJLE01000245.1 GCA_014728655.1 Candidatus Uhrbacteria bacterium | reverse complement strand
GAGCCTTCCTTGGTTCTTTTTCAAGGCCAAGACATAATTTGCGTCCGAATCGATGATTTTTTGGGCGATTTCTGTCTGACAACCAATTGCGTCGATGGTTATGATGCTTTTGGCGATGTCTAACAGCTCTAATAATTCAGGAATTGCAATGATTTCGTTCGATTTATCACGTACTTTCTCCTGGCCAAGGACGATGCGATTTTCTGAAGACCAAGCACTGACCATCTGCAAAGCTTTTTTGCCGTTGCTATGATCATGAGAACGACGAAGCGTTTTGCCATCCACAGCAACGTGTTTTTCAATCAATGTTGCGATTACTTTGACACAACTGATGAAGCTTGCTCGAAACTGCTCTGGATCAATTCTCGCAAATACTCGCCCAAACGTGTCGTGCGAGGGGATGCCATGGGGCAATTCCAGAAATTGATTGAACCACCAGCACTTGGCATTGCCGTATGCTTCGATTTCTACCCAGCCGTCAGCTCCAGAGATGAGCCCACAGATTGCCAAGGTAATAATATCGATCAACAAATGGCTGGCATTATCCGATCGTGGATCGTCTACATCAGAAAAGTGTTCTTTGAGTGTGTCAATGGGATGCTGGTCCATGCTTCTCCTCTTTGTCTATTCATTTTCCAAAGGGAGAATTGTACCCGCCTTTTTCCATATGCGATTGCCCTGATATAAACATGAGTAACCCCACCGGGCACATAATTGGATACGACGTCTAGGCGTCAAATTACGTATGCACAGGAGGTTACTCATGTATACAAATACTAACACAATTCCACTATATATCGGCATTGATATTGGGAAAAATGTTCATAGCTTCGGAGCTTATGCTGGGGCAAATCTCAACTTGGTGCATGCTGCCGAAGATGTCCATAGTAACAAGGCTGGTTTTGAACATTTTCAAAAATGGATTCAGGGGCGGTTGAACAAATATCACCCCATCACGATTGGACTGGAACCTACGGGGATCTATCATGAGCCCTGGGTTTATGCAATCAGACAAGCTTATGGCAACGCAGTGACACTCAAATTTCTCAATCCGTACCAAACTAAACAAAAAAGGAAGCAACTCCAAAATGGGCGCAGTCGAAAAACGGACCCCATTGATGTAGAAGCGATTGCACATTGTCTGCGAGATGGCCAAGGGTCAACAGCCTGTTTAGCCCAAAAACAAGAAGCTCAATTTCAACTTTGGATGACCGAATATCATCAAGTCAGGAAAAGACGACAGCGTCTCCTGACCAATTTATCTACCCAAATGGATCGACTCTGGCCAGGAGCCCTGGTCGATGTGCGCCGTTTCAAAAATGCTCATCCTGATCTTGAGCCACCAACCCCTTTGTTACTTTCTAGACCTTTTGATCGTCAATTGCTTCAAGTCATCATCAAGCATCGTCCTAATCCCCATGACTGGAAACACCAATCTCTCGAAGCGATCGAAGTCTTCTTTCGCCAACATGGACGCCGCTGTGGCCCCAAAACTGCTCAAAAAGTGTCAGAAGTAGTCAATCATGCGCTGCTGTTGCCTTCTTACTTGACCAAAGAACTCGCTATTCGGCTCCAAGAAGATTTTTCTCTTTTCCAAAGGGTTTCACAACGATTGGATATGCTCAAGCGACGGGCTGAAGACCTTGTCCCTCATACCAAAGCAGCTGTCTTGACGACCTTTTCAGGCATCAGTCATTTTCTTGCCGCTCAATATTTGGCTTATGTCATCGATCCTGCTCGCTTCGACCACGCCGATCAAATCTGGGCTTTAGCTGGTTTTGATCCCGGTCGAAATGATAGTGGTGACCGCCGCTTTACGGGTGAAATCAGTCGGCGAGGTCAGCCTGGTTTCCGATCTACGCTTTACCAAATTGGCCTCAACACCAGCCAGTGTTGTTCTGTCATCCGAAAATGCAAACAGCGCGCTCTTCAGCGCGGTAAAGGCCGCGTAGGTGCCACTGTTCATGCCGCTCACAAAGCCAATCGTATTTGCTTTCACTTACTAGCTCACCAAGTCGCCTTTGACCCTACTAAGGCCCGGTGATTGACCATTTCCAAATACTCGCTTGCCGCTTGATAACTTGCTCGTTCCTCGGCTCATTCAACTTCGCGATTGCCCTTGACGCAGTATCGCTCCTTGCGATCAGACGTCGCTTACGCAGCCTGAAGTTGAGCTTTGAGGCTCTTTTGTTGATGTCGCAGTAGATGATGACGCTTTGACGTCGCAGTTTCATCCATCAGGGTGACACTTTCCTTGCCCCTAGAACAGTAAGTTTTCTTGGCGGTTTCTGAGTATTTGCTATTCTTTTTCTAGCGCTTCTTTCTTCTCAAATTGAAGCGGATTTTTTGGTTTTAAGTTTTTTCGTTCTTGACATATCTAGAAGATGCTACGTACCAACTTCAGCAATTCTAAATTTGGCGACTTCTGCGGGATGAGATCCTAAAAAGCATTGGTTTTTGGGGTCTCATCTCCCACTTGAGACCATATTTTGGCGGTTTTGAGGGACGAGACCCTAAATTTAAGTCAT
>WJLE01000244.1 GCA_014728655.1 Candidatus Uhrbacteria bacterium | reverse complement strand
TCCGTCTGTTTCGAACTTTGAGGAATGCGTCGCCGCAGGCAACCCGGTCATGGAAAGCTATCCTCGGCAATGTCGGCACATGGACCAAACATTCGTCGAAGTCCTTCCGGAATAAACAAACGGTCTCCGATCCATTTGGACGAGGTTGATCGAGCGGACAACGTACTGGAACCAAGGTGCTAAACAAACGTGAGGGCGCGATTCATCGCGCCCTCACGTTTGTTTAATGGCACAAAATTACTTGACCAATCCCTTCTTCTTCAGGGTCTTCAGCGTTCGAGCGGCAATCTTAATCTTCTTGCCATCGACGGTCGTGGCGGGCTGGAGGTTGATTTTATTGCGGCGCTTGGTCTGAACCTTGGAGTGGCTCCGCGAGACGGAGGACTTCGGACCGCGTCCGGTAATTTCGCAAGTTCGGGACATACGTTAGTCTGGTTAGGGCTTAGATGGTTGGGCGGTTCCTGATCGGTCGATCCGTATGCCTGAAACGATCTATTCCCTGTTAGGTGTGCGGATGGTACGCTTTTTGATGAATTTTTGCAAGCCTCATGCTACTCCAGCTCGCATTTCAGGATTTTGGGATGTTTTTCGTCATCCTGATCGCCATTGTGACTGCGCTTACCTTCCACGAGTATGCGCATGCGTTTGTGGCAAACATGCTCGGGGATAAGACCGCGGAGCATATGGGGCGGATGACGTTGAATCCCATCGCGCACATCGACCCCTGGGGTCTCCTCATGGTTCTGCTTGTGGGGTTCGGATATGCGAAGCCGGTTCCCTATAATCCGCGTTTTCTCAAACACCCACGGAGGGACAGTGTGTATATTGGAATTGCAGGACCGCTGTCTAATATCCTTCTTGCCAGTCTCTTTGCCATTGCGATGCGGTTCGTGGATCCCGACTTGGTATTCCTTCGCACCGGCGCTTCCAGTTCGCTCCTGGAGCCGTTCCTGCTGTTCGGGATGTGGATCAACATCGCGTTGGCCGTTTTTAATCTACTGCCGATTCCACCCCTCGATGGATCCAAACTCCTCATTGCCTTACTCGACAAGCCCAAGCATGCGCGAACCCTTCATTTCATCGAGCGGAATGGTCCCATGCTGCTATTGGTTGTGATTGCCGTGGATCTATTCGGAGGGATTGGGTTTTTTTCCGCAATATTTAATGCCCTAGGTTCCATCTTTTTAAGATTGTTCGGTTTTCCCGTATGAGCATGTTTACCATCCCTAAGCGCTCGTGGCCGGGTTTCGAATCCTGGCTCTCTGCGCTTCTTGCCAGCGTGGCGGTGTTTGAACTCCTGGCGCTCCTGGCCTGGAGGATGGAGGACGGTCGTGTGTTCGATTTCACCACGGCCATCATCACCATCCCGGCCGGCGCACTTCTCTTTGTTGTCACGGCATCGTTCTTGTGGGGCGTGCTGACTAAAACAGCGTTTCAGGATGCGCTGGGTTGGAGCGCAAGGCTGTTGCCGTTCTTCTGGGCGGTGCCACTCATTGATCTGATCCGCACCTTTGGAAGCGGCATAGTCATCGGACCTCCGCAGTTAAGCGGGGTACAGGTGTTGCAACTCATCGGTACGGCCGGGCTCCTGCCCGTGAACTCCGGCATCTCTATTGGGATCCGTCTTGGCATCTTTGCCGGAGTCCTCGGCATCGCCGTCGTCACCTGGGCCATGACACGATCCGTATGGAAAACCATTGTTACCGGCGTCGTCATGAGTTCCGTCGTCATCAAGTCCCTTCTTACCCTGTCGCTCTTGGCGATCTGGCGGATGCCGTTTCGCGCGGATGGATGGATGGCGCTTCCGTTTGAAGTTCCGCGTCGTGCCATCAACGAGATGAGCAAGGGTTACTGGTGGGATCAGTTATACCAGCGGTTCCCAACGGCGATCGACGGGCAGGCCGAGATCGCGCTTCGGCTCGTAGAGTCCGCGACCATCGTCACAGCTCTCGGGCTATTCCTGGTGGCTGCGTACCTGGTATTTCAGAAAGCGCGTTGGAGCATTTTACATCACGTGTATCGTGCATGGACGACGTTTGATGTCGGTCTCTACGTTGGATTCGGCTTGATTGCCGTTTTCTCGCAAGGAGGACTCCGACCCCTGGGGTCCGGCGGATCCACGTGCCTCCTGGCTGGACTGCTCTTCCTTCTGCTCCTCATCTTCCTTCGGTTTAGTATGGTGCTTCGAAGAGATCTGGCACAGCTGGAAGCGGACGAGCGCGGTCAGGTGAACCAACCCATCGTGCGCGGGGAGTTATCGCTGGAATCCGCAAAGGCGTACGCCAAGACCGGGGAGTGGTTCGCGCTCGTTGCCGCATGGGCGCTTGGCTGGCCGGTATTTGCCAGTGTTCTCGTCATTCTGGCTTGCTCCTACATGACTCGGCATAAGTTCTGGTCGCAACAGTCGCATGCCGTCACCATTTTCCGTGCGTTGGGCGCAGGCGCGATTGCACTCCTGACCGTCTTTGTCCTGTCACAGGACGCGACCGTTTCCGAGTTGGCCATAGCGGTCATCATCGTTGCCGCACTGCATCGGTTCTTTATTGAATGGTTGTGGGTGCCTCGGTTAAGGAAGGGAGTAGGGAGTAAGGGGTAGAGAAGAAGGAGAAGGGGGGGGTAGGATGAGGGGCTCCGCCTTCCCTCACCCATCCCATCCATCCCCCCCTTTTTTTTCTCGTCCTTCATCCCTATCTCACATCCTTATATTGGAACGCATTGCC
>WJLE01000243.1 GCA_014728655.1 Candidatus Uhrbacteria bacterium | reverse complement strand
ATGACCGTTCAGACGCCCGTTGCTTTTGACACGCTCATTGAATACTTTCAGGAAGAGCTCTTCCGCATCGGAAAGCGCGACCAGATTTTGCCGGACATCTCCGGGCGGTAAGACGCCGAGCTCCACGCGAAGCTCTCCTGTCGATCCGCCATCATCCGACATGCTGACGATGCAACGGATGGTTACATCGGGGAGCTTCTTGAGTCCCGAGTTCGTCTTATGCGTTCCGGTTCCTCCACCGAGGACGACGATCTGTTTTTGTGACACGTCACTCCATTTGTATGTGCAACCTGCCACCGCAGGCAGGAGTTCCCATCTTGGGGGAAGGAGCAAGTACCGTCAAGTTTATCGGATTGATCGATAACCGCCGTGTCGCTTTTTGGAAAACACGATCTGCCAAAGCTGATTCTGGCGCGCACGGAAAGCGGCTGCACAGGCCTGTAAGTAGTAGTTCCACATCCGGCGGAACCGTTCATCATACCGCTCCTTCAGCTCGTGCCAATGCGTTTCGAAATTTTTGTACCATTCCATGAGCGTACGGTCGTAGTCCATGCCGAAATTATGCCAGTCCTCCATGTTGAACAGGTGCTCTACGGCTTTTCCGATCTGGACGATGGAGGGGATCACGCTGTTCGGGAAGATATAGCGTTCAATCCACGGATCCGTCGTTTTTGTGGTTTCATCGCTGCCGATCGTATGTAAAAAACAGAACCCATCATCCTTGAGACAGCGGTGAGCCATCTCAAAGTAGGCACGATGGTTCTTGTGTCCGACGTGCTCGAACATGCCAAAGGAAACGATATGATCAAATGGCTCATTCACATCACGGTAATCCTGAAGACGGATTTCAATCGGTAGTCCGGCGCAGAGCTCCTTGCCGAGTGCGACCTGTTCTTTACTCACCGTAATGCCTACAACATGCGCCCCGTACTGCTCTGCGGCATAGCGTGCGAAGCTGCCCCAGCCGTACCCGACATCCAGAACCTTTTGTCCGGGTTGCAGATGGATCTTACGGCAGGCGAGATCCAGCTTTGCGATCTGTGCTTCTTCCAACGTCTGTGCGTCCTGCCAGTAGCCGCAGGTGTAGGTCATGAGTGGGTCTAGCATCTTCTGATATAGATCATTTCCCACATCGTAGTGTACCTTTCCGATAATGTAGGCACGCTGTCCGGCTTGAACGTTTAGGATCCGTGCGCGGATCATGTCGTAGATCAGTGCAACAGAGGGACGGAGATGCTTTCGGATATCCGGTCGAAGGAGTTTGAAGATGGTCACGTCCAGCTGATGACTGTCCCACCAACCGTCCATATACGACTCCCCGAGTCCCAGCGATCCCTGTGTCAGTGCGCGGGCGTAGAACCGGGTATCATGAACACGGATATCCCAAGGGCGATCTCCGTTGACGCGGATGTCCTGTTTGTCCAGAAGCGCTTCCACGCGTCGCTGAACTGAAGTGTTCGATGTCACGCTGTTTTGCATAGCCATCAGTATGTCAGACGTACACGATCTGGCAATACGGATCTGTGTTGCACGACGTGTGCCGCCATTGTTTCCTAGATGTCGAAATGCCAGCCCGATGGCGAGGTCGAGTATCTTCGGGGCTCCGGTAATGTCTATGTCGCCCGGTTCGCACTCGCTTTAATCTCAATCTATCTTTCTAGATGGGTGATGTTGAATAGATGATGCTTGTCAAAAACACCTTCTTCATGTATATTCGCCTCACATTTGAAGTAGATGGGGGCATCGTATAGTGGTAGTACACCGGTCTCCAACCCCGCCCGCATGCGGGCGGGGCGATTCCTACACGTTATGCATCATGTCTACATTCTACAGTCAGCAAAGGATTCGAACTGATACATTGGCTATTCAAGTGCCCTTGAACGAAGAGTGATAGAACATCAGAATGGACTTGTTGATTCGACAAAGGATCGCAGGCCCATCAAGCTGGTTTATTACGAATCATTTTTAACAGAGCAACTCGCGAGAAATCGTGAAGCGCAACTCAAGAATTTCGGCTCAGCCTATAAGGCACTCAAGAGTCATTTGGGCATTGATGGGGGCATCGTATAGTGGTAGTACACCGGTCTCCAAAACCGATAGCGTGGGTTCGATTCCTACTGCCCCTGCCAGTAAAAGCACTCCAAGAAATTGGGGTGCTTTTTTATATATATATCGGTTTTGTAGAGATGCCGTTCACCAACACCGCCCGCGCATGGCATGGACGCATTTTACCGATCCTGTCCATCTGGTCACATCGAACGAAGTGTGAGGTCTATGTCTGGGACGGTCTATCGCTTATGAACACATCTAGTGTGCACATGGACCTCTTACCCTGCGTGATGAGGTTCGAGGTGGCAAAAGTGGAGGTTCGCTTATCCGTTATCAAAGACATGCATGGGAGTGCTGTCATCCGTATGCCAGGGGCTGTGGAGCATTCATATAGGGTTATTTCTGGATGCGATATGGAGGTGATGCTGGATACGTTGCTCAAAGGGACGCTGACTCAATATGCGTCCGAGAGGCATACGACTTCAAGGCTTGATTATTTTTGAATGATCTGGTAAGTTCACTTGTCCGTCACTCAATGGGGAGTGTCGAACGGTTTCGGGAGGAAACATTGTACATTGAAATGAAGCAGATCCAGGGTTTGTCCCTGAAGCAGAATTTGGCGCTTCAGCAGAAGCTGATGCATGCACTCCGTACGGAGATGCGGCAGGAGCTGCGTTTGGCGATGAAGCAGTTGCTGCGACTGTTGCAGTCGATCCAGATTTCTCTGGATTGTATGACGGGCCTGAAACATTCGGATGCGAAGCTGCTTCAGAGCCTGAATCGATTGCTCAAACTCCACGCTTCGGATTGGGTGTTCATCGCTGAGCGTCTTGGGGTGCGTGGGAATACCGCTTGGAGCCTGGCAGAGGCGCTTGTGATGATCGGTCGCTGGGATCATCGGTACGATGATCTCGCTCAGTATGGTGCGTTCATTCAGCATCGAATCCTCGAGGAGGATCATCATTGTACGATGCTCCAGCGACAGGCAGAGGTAGCACCGGCGATCGCGCTTCGCATCGTCCTGCGGGACCCGCGTTGGTTCGGCGGCGGAGGATCTGACAAGTATGACCTTTGGTCATTACTCAAAGGCATCCCACAGCGCGGAAGGGCGATCGATGGCGGAAGCGGGAAGTCTGACGAGCCGCGTCTGAGCTGGGTCCTTGCAGGCGGCTGGGCTGTCGAGTTGCTGACCGGCGTTACGCGCGATCACCACGACATTGACACGCTTGTCCTGTCGCGGAAGCCCATGTGCCTCGATACGGACGTGGTCACACCCTCGAACTACTTCGACGTACTCAGCACGACGGGGGAGTTCATCCGTCGTCACTGCGTGCTCCCGTTGGATTGGAAGTATAAGGAGAAGACGCGTCGCGTCTGGGTGCTGAAGCCCGAGTTCCTCTTCTGCTCCAAGTTTATCCGTCCGCCACGTCCGCAGGACTGGCAGGACGTGAAGACGCTCGTACATCACTTCTCCGCCACTTGGGATCTGAAGTTGATCCGGGAGCTCTGCAAGAAGCAGGCTTGTGGGTTTACTCGCGCCACGGATCTCCTCAAGATCCTTGCAAGTCGCGATCCCGAGCGGATCATTTACGCGCTTTCCACGTTCCACGAAGAAGAAGCGTACGACATTGCTTCGTAGCGCGAGCGTTCATCTCAACATCGTCCGAAATGCATTTTGCACTTCGGACGTATTTTATCTGCTGGGGATTATGCTCCCAAATATTTCAGCGCTTCGTACACCAGGAACGCT
>WJLE01000242.1 GCA_014728655.1 Candidatus Uhrbacteria bacterium | reverse complement strand
CTTGATGGACTTGATGCGTCGCTTGATGAGTCGTGTCGATACACCCATAGGTTACTTGGTTTTTGCGAACATGCCGTTCCAGGTAGTAACGGCCTTTTCGATGCCGGCGTTGATGTCGTCGTTGAGGACCTTTTCCTCTCGGATCTTTGTCAGGAGGTCCGTTTCGCTGTCATCCAGGTATTCATGAAGTCCCGCTTCCCATTCCGTCACCTTTGCGACAGGTACGTCGTCTACGAATCCCTTGGTGACGGCATAGATCACGACGATCTGATGCGCTAGTTCCATCGGAACATACTGTCCTTGTTTTAGGATTTCCACGGTTCTACGACCACGTTCGATCTGTTTGCGTGTAACCTCATCCAGGTCGCTGGCAAACTGCGAGAAGGCTTCGAGTTCGCGGAACTGCGCAAGGTCAAGTCGGAGTTGGCCCGCAACCTTTTTCATGGCTTTGGTTTGCGCAGCGCCACCGACACGGGAAACGGAGAGTCCCACGTTGAGCGCGGGGCGAATACCTTTATAAAAGAGATCGCTCTCCAGATAGATTTGGCCATCTGTAATTGAGATCACATTCGTTGGGATATAGGCGGAAACATCGCCCGCTTGCGTTTCGATGATCGGAAGTGCCGTGATCGAACCGCCGCCGTAGGCCTCGTTTCTGCGCGCGGCGCGTTCCAGAAGTCGAGAGTGGAGATAGAAGACATCTCCGGGGTACGCCTCGCGTCCCGGTGGTCGACGAAGGAGTAGGGATGCTTCACGGTAGGCAACGGCATGTTTGGAGAGATCGTCGTAGATGATCAGTACGTCTTCCCCTTGATCCATAAAGTATTCTCCAATCGCACAACCGGAGTATGGAGCGATGTATTGCAAGGCCGCTGCTTCCGAAGCACCTGCGGCAACAATCGTGGTGTATTCCATGGCACCCGCTTCCTGAAGGCGCTGTACAATCTTTGCAACCTTGGAATCCTTCTGGCCAATGGCAACGTAAATACAGTGCACGTTTTGACCCTTTTGGTTCAAAATGGTGTCGATGGCAATCGCCGTTTTACCCGTCTGACGGTCTCCAATGATGAGCTCTCGCTGACCACGTCCTACCGGGATCATGGCATCAATCGCTTTGATTCCCGTCATGAGTGGCTGACTCACGGGTTCGCGCGTCATCACGCGAGGTGCAACTTTTTCAACCGGGTACAGCTCCTTGGTCTTCAGGTCTCCTTTTCCATCCTTCACTTCTCCAAGTGCTCCAACCACACGGCCGGTGAGCTGCGGACCAACGGGAACACTCAGGATCTTGCCGGTTCCTTTAACGGTATCCCCTTCGTTTACCTTTTCGGTACTGCCGAGTACGAGTACACCCACCTGATCCTCTTCGAGGTTTAGGGCCACTCCCTGAGATCCATCCTGGAACTCGACCATTTCCATGGCCTTCACCTTGGAAAGGCCGGAAACCGTCGCAATCCCGTCTCCGACTTCGCGGACACGTCCGGTTTCCTCGGCAGCTGCTGTGGTGGCAAAGGATTTGATCTGCCGTTTTAGTTGCTCCACGATCTCGTGGGCGGCGTTCTGTGTTTTCTCTGTCATATCGTTAGCGATTGTTTAAGTCGATGAAGTCGTCCCTGTAGGCTTGCGTCGAACGTCCAGTCCCCGATGCGGACCTGGAGGCCGCCTAGGAGTGTTTTATCCACGGTAGCATCGATGAGTATGGGTTGATTAAGACGCTTCTGCAACGCACTGGCGAGTTGTGTGACTTCTTCGTTGGTTAAGGGGATGGCACTCGTAACCTTTGCGAACATTCGGTCTTCCTTTGCCGCGGATGCTTCCTGAACTCTGTTCGAGAGGCTCTTGAGTTCGTGCGTTCGTTCTTCGTTCGCAAGAAGGAGTAGTAGGTTGCGGGTTTCGGGTTGCACGTTGGGCAATGCAATCGTTAGCGCCTTCTGCTTGTCTTCCACGGTGATGGATGGATCCTCCAAGTACGGACTCAGTTCCGGCACGTTGTTGATCGTTTCTAAGAGTTCTGTGATTTCTCCAATCGCATCTACACCCTCGGGGAGGGTGTCGACAAAGGCGGTTGCATACGCCTGCAATGGAGTCTTATTAGCCATGCGCTTTCTCTAAGTCCTTGATCGCATCTGCGATCAGCTGACGGTGCTGCTTCTCGTCTAAGGTCGTCTTCGAAACCTTCTCCGTTGCTTGCAGTACGAGGGCGGCGAGATCTTTTTTTACGGCCTGACGTGCCTGATCGGTTTCGCGACCAATGCGCTCCTTGGATTCCACAAGCTGCTGCTCAATGATGCCTTTGGAAGCATCTACGCGTCGTTGCTTCTCTGCTTCGCCTCGTGTGCGAGCCTCATCCACGATCCCTTTTGCCTGAACACGTGCTTCGTTTACGATCTGATCCTCCACTTCCTTGGCTCCGAAGAGCTTCCTGTCTGCCTCTTCGGCATGTTTCACACCCTGTTCGATCTTTTGCTTACGCTCTTCCATGACCTTGATGAGCGGCTTGTAGACCCACTTGGTCAGCACGAAGATGATAATGGCAAAGTTGATGAGCTGCGCGAGGAGGAGCTTCCAATCAATCCCAAACGTTCCGAGCAGTCCCGATGATGTTTCATGCCCTGCTTCCGTTGCGTGTTCCGCAACATCTGCGGCGTGTGGTGCGGCAGCGGCTGCAGCGTCCGCAACGTGTGGGACGGCTTCTGCGGCATGTACGGCAGCTTCCGTCGCTGCGTGTGCTATTTCGATAAACATAGTGGTTGATTGAGGATGATGGATTGTGAATTGAGAATAATTGATTCATGATCCGCAATTCATCATTTTACGATTTCTAATGCATCCTTACTTCACCTGCCGATCTTGATGATCCGCAGGTGTCCAAAGATGGATTACAGTGTGAATACGACCACGAGGGCGTAAATCGCGATGGCTTCTGCGAATGCAGCGCCCAGGAGCATCGGGACGAATAGTTTTCCGGAAGACTCCGGGTTTCGTCCGATGGATTCCATTGCCTTGGCACAGATTTTGCCAATGGCAATCGCCGGAGCAACACCGCCGACCGCAATGGCGAATGCCTTTGCAAGGACTTGTGCGACTTCAAATTCCATAGGAGTTGAGCGTCAGATCGACGGTTAGTTGTGATGGTTTAACGTCGTCTGATTGGCTTAAGAATAAGGGTGGCAATTCCGGTAAACATCGGAACTCCCGTCTGACTCCTAAGCGAGTGCTTTATTGTGAATCGCTTCGTCTCCGATCAGGTTCTCCGAATCCAGCGCTGCTGGAGCATGTTCTTCGTGATGTTCTTCTTCTCCATGCGGTTTATCTGTAAGAATCGTAAGGTAGACCAAGGTCAGCATGGCGAATACCGTTGCCTGCACCACCCCAACAATCACTTCGAATGCCATAAACGGAAGCGGTACGACAAATGCGAGAATGGAACCGATGACGGTGATCAATACCTCGCCTGCGAAAATATTTCCAAACAGACGTAGGCTTAACGATAGAATTTTTGCGATTTCTGATACAAACTCAATAAGTCCAACAACGAATTCAACCAAGCTGACCAAGATATTCATTGGATTCAGGCTACGTACAGCCTTCCAGATCGTTCCGAATTGGAAGAAGCGATTCCAGTGAACGAAGAAACCGACAGAGATGATGCCAAATACATGAGAAGCGATCACAGAGATCAGCGCCATTGCGAGTGTAAGATTCAGATCGCTATTTGCCGGTCGCAGGATCGGAATCAGTGTCATCTCACCATGATGCATCTGCCACGTTCCAATGGATCCGGTTCCCGGGATGAGCCCTAACCAGTTGGAGAGCAGAATAAAGATAAACAGGGTCCCAACCAGTGGAAAGAATTTTTTTGTCCGCTCTCGGTCTCCGGTGACCTGGTCGAAGTAGCCAAAAAGGGTTTCTAATAGCATCTCCACAGCAGCCTGGAGTGTTCCCGGAACTTCCTTGATTCGTTTGCGGAAGAAGTATGCAAAGATGATTAGTGCAACCGAGAGCAGCGTTGCATTAATCTGTGCGTTCGTGAGCTGAAAGCTTCCAAGTTGGAAAATCGGTTCTGCAAACAATGGGACGTTCATGCGTGTGTGTTTGGTTCGTTTTCTTTGCTCGTCTCCTCCATCCGTTTGGCAATACGCGTTGCCTTCTTCTTAATCACCGGGTAGCCGATGACGACGAGGAGGATAAAACCGATGATGGTAAAGACGGCAGTCGTCTGAAAGTATCGATCCAGCAATACTCCGCCGGCAGCAAAGAGCGTCGTAAGGACTAGCACCGTGATCAGGACATCTGAAGTGATTCCAAGGGCTTCCCAGATGCTGATTTCCCTTCCTTTGGATTTAGGCGCTTCCATACGAGCGCGGCGATTATATCTTAGTCCTCTAATAGAATCAATGGTTTCCTGATTTGGCTTGATCAGAAGTCATGGAACCTTGCAAGTTTAGTACTATTGACATCTGTAACGGTTTCTGATCAACGAAAAAGCCCCTAACCGCTCGGTTAAGGGCTAACGTTGAAGAGAAACGTACGATTTAGGGCCAGATGACGGATTGGAACGCTTGATCATTAGCCAGGTCTTTTGGAAGGACGTCGGATAGATCTTCGATCGCTACGGGTATTGGGGCACACAGATAGCTAATACCATCGTTTAGCAGTCTAAAGCTCTGATGCTTGAGAAGCAGAATGTTATCCTTGCGTTCCACGACGATTGACCACTCCTGTGGATAGACGTGCTCCTTCATGAACCGCCGTGATGGGTTGAATGCAATCGCATAACCCACCTTCGATAGCATCGCAGCATCACTGGGTGAGTCGCCAATCGCCACACTGTTTTTCAGATCCAACCCCAGTGTTACTTGGAGGTGGTCTACAGCCTCCGCTTTGTCATAGACCCACTCTTTAGGCTTTCCGCCGGTGAAGCGTGGATGTTCCACGTCTCCATCATCCGGATGGTCTGTTCCGATAAAGTGTTCAACGCCGTGGTGTTCAGCCAGTGCTTTCACGGCAATACTGGGGCTTCCACTGATAAAGATGGGAAGGTAACCATGTCGCTTCGCAGCATTCAGGAGTTCACGGGGAAACACGTGAACATGATCGCCGGTTTCCTGAACCAAGTCTTGTGCAACCTCGTAAGCCTCCTCCAGAAGGATGCCTTTTAGTCGGGCGTTATCCTGATAGGATCTGATCGATACTTTGATGAATTCGTTGAAATCACCTTGTCGTGCTTGATAGATTTCCAACGCACGTTTCGTTTTTGTCAGAACGTGATTGGGCAGAAAACCTGCGACGACCATTGCCTTGATCCATTCGTAGAAAAACTGCCAACGGATATACGTACCGTCCACATCAAAGAATACCGCTTTGTGTGTCATTGTGCATTCTCCTGAAGGTGCTGAACCACAGCTAACCGTTCTATGTGTAAAAAGTCAACCGATAAAAAACGATCCGTATACACGGATCGTTGGAAGTAGAGGATCAGGCGGGCCCAGGATCGGATTCGACGTCGTGTTCGTCCGGAGGCATAAACAGCTCCGTCGTCTCTTCAACGCAGTCGATCAGGACCATGGCACCATGTGGGTAGATGAGTGGGCCCACCCTGGGTGACGCGTAGTAGCGGAGTTTGCTCGTCTGCGCAGCCGTCAGATTCCAGGCGTACGCCAAGTGGTGAAAGCTCGAAACCCAGATGCGAACCCCGTTCCACTTCTTTTGATCATGAATCAGATCGAGGAGCGCAAGGGAGAATTCCGTATTCTGAGGATCCAGGCTTCCCAAAATGACGCCAGGTGCAGCATCCTTGAGTTGTACGCTCAGGAAACGCATGGAAACCTGAGCTTCCGGGATGCTGGAGCAAGAAAGTGAATAGCGTTCACCGGGATACCTGCGAAGGATCTCTTGCACCGCCTTGTCTAGCTGGATTTTGCTCTGCGAAGTGAGCTGTTGCAGCTGTTCGCCGTTTTTGCTCAGAACACCGAGTCCATGATGGACCACGCAGATCACATTCATCTCATTTCCTCCCGCAACGTGCCGATCTGTTTTGTCAGGAATGAATGTGTTCGTCAAGACGAAAGAAGCGCATCGCGTTCTGTGTGGACGCTACGGCAACCTCTTCGAGCGTTATTCCTCTAAGTTCTGCAATTTTCTCTGCGATGTATTTGACCATCGTGGGATCATTGCGCTTCCCTCGATTCGGTTCGGGCGCCAGCCACGGCGCATCTGTTTCGATCATGAATCGATCCAGTGGAATCCGTTCTGCAACTCGCTGGAGTTGATCTGTTTCCGGGATCGATTTCTTTGGTTTAAAGGTTACGAGGCCGGTGAACGAGATCATCAGGCCAATTGCTAGTAATCGTTCCGCCTCTGCCCAGGTACCGTTATAGCAATGCATTACGCCACGAACCGGTTGAGACTGTTGAGAGATGATCGAACTGATTTCATCGTACGTATCACGGGCGTGAATGATGACGGGCAGGTGCAGCTCATGCGCGATCTCCAAGTGCTCCTTAAACACACGTCGTTGCTCTACTTTCCGCATCTCGATGTCGTCACGATCTTGCAGATACGAGTAGTCCAGTCCCGTCTCCCCGATCGCTACAACGCTATTCGCAGACGCGAGTTGCCGAAGCAATCCCGGATCGTATGGATTCGGATCGGCTTCCTCATAATCTTCTTCAATGGCATGGATCATGTGGCTTGGATGGTAGCCGACAGAGGCAAATACCGACGCTGATCGCTCTGCAAACGCCACAGCTGCTTTGGATGTAGCCCCGTTCGTACCGACCACAATCGTCTGAATTCCCTGTTCTTGCATGCGTAAAAGAACCGCATCGCGGTCTTCATCGTAGGCGCCAAAGTGTAGGTGGCTGTGGGTATCGATGAGATTCGGGATCACAGAAGTATGGAGAACAACGTGGTAAAGATCTTGTTGATGATACCGATCGTCCGAAGGTTGGTGATCACATCTGTTCCGGTCGTCGCAGCCGCTTGTGTAATCAGCCAACTGATTCCACCAATCACAACAATGCCTTCCAAGCATCCGAAGATCCCGCCCAAGAGTCCGGTGATTTGCTTGAGGATTGGCAGTCGTGTGAGAATCTTTAGGATGTTTTCGATGAACTTAAAAAGGAGGCCGACCAGGTAATCCACTGCGAGGAAAATAATAAGGAATGAGATGGTAAAGGCCCAATCCGTACTGATAAACAGGGATAGCACTCCAATAAACCAGCCCGCAAATGCCCTGGCTGCTAAAAATCCTAACACCGCTCCCAGGACGCGCCCAAGGGTCTCGATGGCTCCGGCCTTAATCCCGTTGGCAACAAACGCCAGTAAGACGATAACCACCAGGATTTCAAAGATAATCATATAGATAGCTTACGCAGTTCGTGGCTACGAGACAAGGTGTGCGAAACGAGCCACGGGTTACGTTCGCTTAGTGGTGGGGTTCCAAACAGGCTAATTGGCCGCAAGCGGCCAGGATGTCCTCTCCGAACGATTGACGAATCGTTGCAGAAATCCCACGTTTGTGAAGCCGGGATAGGAACTGCGTTCTACGGTCTCGTCCGGACGCCGTATAGACTTGTGTATCGTGATATTTGATCAGATTCACGTGGTAGAGCTTGGGATTCTCGCTGAGCAGATCCGCTAAGCACTGCGCATCTTCTTCGGAGTCGTTTATGTTTTGAAGCAGCAGATACTCAAACATCACACGACGATTGGTTTTTTGGACATACGTTCGAACTGCACGCATCAGCACATCTATCGGATACGCTCGGTTTACGGGCATGATACGGGTACGAATGTCCGGCATGGCTGCATGGAGCGAGATTGCCAAATTCACCTGTTCCGGCTCCTTTGCAAGTTTTTGGATACCCGGAGTGATACCGCATGTCGAGATACTGATATGGCGCGCCCCCAGGTTAAATCCTCCCTGTTCGTTTAACATCCGGACGGAGGTCATGACGGCATCGTAATTGTGCATCGGCTCCCCCATGCCCATATACACCACATTGGTGACGTGACAGGAAGATGTATCCAACCATCGCGCAACCTGAACGACCTGCTCAAACAGCTCATCCGCTGTTAGATTTCTGGTAAGACCCATTGCGCCGGTTGCGCAGAAGGTGCAGCCCATGGGACATCCGGCTTGTGACGAGATGCAGACGGTATTTCGCTTATCCTCATGCCGCATGAGCACGGTTTCGATCAGGACGCCGTCCGTGCAGGCAAACAGGAATTTGACGGCATCCTGTTTCATACTCTCCTGCGCGAGACGCAGTGTTAGGGTATCCCAAGGAACGGCTTTCGCAGCACGCTCACGCAGCGCCTTCGGCCACGGTGTGATCGATTCCCATGACGATTGGTGCTCAACACAAAACGCCTGCAGAGCCTGCTTGTATCGATAGGCGGGTTGCTCTTCACGATGTAAGAATTGTGTTAACGCTTCCCGATTCATAAGGCGAGAACATAACAGATCACCGCTCCAATAGCAATCGTAGACTCCCCTTCCCGGTCTCGCTGATTGTCGGCTCTGCTGACACTAGGTATCCTCCGTAGAGGCTCTGCGTGGAAAGATGGGTTTTGGTTCCGGCAAGGGAGCCTTCATGTCGAGTCCACCCCATGTTAGACGTTCGTTCAAAGATGTTGCGGACTCCGTGGTGTAATCTTGGCCCAAGGTTTCGATGATCTGTTTCGCAACGTGCGGCATGATCGGTTCCAGGAGCCAGGCGTACTGACGACAGGCTTCCAGTAATGCGTAGAGGATCTCGCCTACCTTCATCGCGTCCTGCTTAACCAACTTAAACGGTTTGGTTTCTTCTACGAATTTGTTTGCATGGATGATGCCGGAACCACGCAACTGACCCGTTCCCCAGATCGTATCCAATGCTTTGTCGACACGTAGATCGCGCATGTGTGCTTCGTAGGTTTTACGTAGCGTATCAAGACCCGCTGCCCCGTCCCAGATACTCATGTTCGGAGAGGCTCCTGCCTTGATCAGATCCACTTCCGGCGTGTTGTTGCTAAAGTAACGTCGGCACATGGAGACGGAGCGTTGAACCAGATTGCCAAGCGTATTCGCAAGATCCGTATCGTATCGTTCGTTTAACCGATTGATCGAAAAATCTCCATCCTCTCCGAACGCGATCTCTTTCATTAAGAAGTAACGGATCGCATCCAATCCGTACGTCGGAATCAGGTCCCTGGGATCAATCGCGTTTCCCAAGGATTTAGAGATTTTTGTTCCTTCAATGGTGAAGAAGCCGTGTGCGAATACGGTCTTTGGAAGTACGTGATGATCCATTGCCATCTGTTTTAGTAGCGGATCGGATTTCGCAACGGAAAGAATCATGGCCGGCCAAAGCGCACAGTGGAATTTAATAATGTCCTTACCAACCAGATGTACATCGGCGGGCCAGATCCTCTTGGTCTGTTCGTCATCCGTTCCAAATCCCGCAACCGTAATATAGTTGATGAGTGCGTCGAACCAAACATAGATACGCTGAGATGCATCCCCCGGTACAGGGATGCCGCTGGAAAGCTGTGAGGCGGCTCGTGAAATGCTAATATCTTCCAGATGATCCTGAACATACCGGATGGTCTCATTCCGTCTTGCCTCGGGTTGGATGAAATTCGGATGTTGTCGGTACCATTCCAGTAGCGGTTCTTGATACGCAGAGAGTTTAAAAAAGTAGTTTTCTTCTTTGAGCCGTTTCAACGCTTGATTGGGATGCAACGGACATGTTCCCTCCTGTACTTCATTATCCGGAACAAATCGTTCGCAGCCCGTACAGT
>WJLE01000241.1 GCA_014728655.1 Candidatus Uhrbacteria bacterium | reverse complement strand
GGGGCGGGGGAGGAGGAACGGAGACTAGTTACGCGTATGCGTAACCGAGTGTGAGGGGTTGGTGGTGAAGGCCGGAGCGAAGCGGTCATCTTGCATGCCGAGCACTGGGGGCAGATCCGACAGGCGGATCGGCTTGCTGGATGTCGGCATGGGCGTTTCGACGACATACTCGCCGTCGATGATCTTCCGCGCAATCTCGCGGCTGGACATGGCCGCGTTTCTCACGCGATCCTTGCTTTCTGCGGCGTTGCACAGGATGCAAAGCAGCTCGGGCATCGCCGCCCGGGTCTCTCGCTGACGGTACACCGGATCCATCAGACGAATGATCTCGCAACGCGCGAAGGTGAACTCCTTCTGTTGTTCCAGTGTCCTGCTACTCACTTTCGTGATTGCGATGATCTGTGTGGCAACGGCCCTTAGTCGATCTTGCAGACCGGAGGCCATGGCTCGCTTGCAGTACTGGTCGAATTCCCAAACCGTGTTATGCATTTAACCCTCTCGAGTTCGTTCTTTGATGATGTGCGTTGTATCCCGTAGGGATCGTTGCGAATATAGCGAAAACAACGCTACACGTCAAGATGACTTTAAAACACCTTCAAAACAGCTTTCAGCGTTAATAAAACGCTTAGGGAGGGCAAAATCCACCCAAGTTACTGCTGTGTCATACCGATATCGATACCTTGACCATCCGTCCACCCGTCCATGCTGCGACCCAGTCATTCTTCGATCACCCACATCATCAAACGGAGAGCTGACAAAAAGCCCTCCGCATTTTCATTCGCAATACAGCTCACCAGGCACGCATGTTGCTGTAAGGTGAAATTACAGGAACACCTATTTATCGCGTTCTTTGCGGTCCTTACGGATGGTAATCCAGTGGTAAAGGAAGAGGGGAATCCCTACGACCAGGAAACTTAAATCGCGAACGATATCCTTCTGTAGACGTATAGCCAACCGCTCCGTTTCGTTGACACGTGACCGCTCACACCTCTCAACGCGGCTCTGGTACTGTTCGTCCGTTTCGCCGTCTGGTGCCTTAATGATCCTGTCAGGGCAGGGGAGTTCACGGTATTCCTCCATATTCGCCTTTGGAAATATGGTTGTTTTAAGGACGATATTTACGAGATCTGCCGTAGGAAGAACAACCATCATTAACCCAATCAGGGAGACCAGGTAGAAATAGATCGTTTTGATTAATGCATTCCTATTCGTCGTTGATGTCATAGTTAAACGTGATGTTAAACAATTTCGATTTGTATTGTAGCACTATTTAGGCATTTGGTTCGGATCTGATGGTTAAACGGCAGAGTAGAGCAGAGCGTCACAACTGACGCGTACCGAATTGATTAGATTATATGCGTCGCACAATATACCTTATACGTCACATAGGGGAATTTTTATATCCTTGTTACGCGGTTTTACCTATAAAATACTTTATTAGGCACTCTTGCATCTACATATTCCCGGATCACCGCTTCTTCGCCCTTAAGCTTCATAAATACATAGAATCCGTTGATTTGCGGCTCCAATGGCTCCAACAGGTCAAAATACACGTCATAAGGCTCGTACATGTTTAATACCAGTTTCGTACTGGTAGCGTAGTCCAGAATCGCGTTCCGATAGCCGAATCCCAGGTCATCTAATACCTTGAATGTATCTAGCCAAACCGTCGTTCTAAACGCGGTGACGAACTCTTGGCCTACAACGGGCATATGCGCATCATCCAGGATCTGCAAAACCGGTACAGAGGTATTTTGGGCGACAGGATTATCATAGATCCGATCTAAAACCTCATCCGCTTCCTCGTTTAAATACTCATTTGTGATAACGCCATAACGATCAATTTCATAAAATTCATTGTCTAAGAGCAGGATGAGCCAAGACTGCCTCTCCTCTATCGAGAGTCGTAAAATATTTGGATATTCTTTATCCACAGTGACCGAATCAATAAATAATCGTTCATGTAAAGCGTTTTTTAATTTTGTTGTATTGATGGTTAGCAGATGCCCACTGCGTACGGGCCATTGACGTTGTCGTTGTAGCTCCTCTTCCACCAACTCCTCTACCTCTCCCCTATTTAGGAGCTCCAGGCCTTCGATTTGAATGCGCTGTACCGTAAAATACGTGGTTCCAAAAAAGAAATAGATCCATCCGATCACTGCCACTGCGGACAAAAAGAGTAACGTCGTCTTCCGACGTTCCTGCATGGTCTTGAGCTTATGCTCCACAAAGGTCCCCTCGTCTTTTTTGGGTGTAAACCACTTGCTTAAAAACATGGACTAGCGAACAACGCGCCGCTCAATGAGCGGATTAATTCTAGCAAGGACTTCGTACTGGATTGTACCAATTTTTGATGCAATATCCTCGGCCGTCACCTCCTCCTTCCCCTGCTTCCCGATCAGCGTAACAACATCCCCAACCTTCACGTTTTTGATGTCCGTCACATCCACGATCGTCATGTTCATACACACCCTCCCCATCACCTTACAGCGATGACCGTTAATAAGCGCTTGGCCTACGGATGAAAGCGCACGTCGGTCATATCCATCGGAGTATCCGATGGGAAGAATCGCGAGAACGGAGTCTCGGGATACCTTCTCGGTCAACCCATAGCTCACCGGCGTCCCT
>WJLE01000240.1 GCA_014728655.1 Candidatus Uhrbacteria bacterium | reverse complement strand
GGAGGACGGGGGCCGTGAAGCCCCCTCCTAGTGTGCCAGGCATGGCATGTCACTAAAGGGGTGAGAGTCCCCCGCGGGCCGAGATGACCGGAACCGCTAGGCGAAGCAAGGGTGTCCGCCGCGAGGCGGAATCTGAAGGAAGCGTAAACCAAGCCACAGACCTGACGAACAGAAACCGGATAAAAGGCCGAGGTAGGTGGGGGAGCCGGCTAGGTACGGTTAAGCCCCATAGTCATCCGGAACCTGCCTGGGTAGATCCGGCAGGTGCTGTGGGACAGTGACATGTCTTACCCTGGGAGATCTCGGGGCCTGTCGAGCAGACTACCGGACTGGAGACAGGCCGGGAAGGGCGCCGAGAAGTCAGCAGAGGCCATACTAGGCAGCAAAGGCTGCTGAAGGGCCGAATCTTGTACGACAAGGAGCAGTCGGAGGGACTCGATGGGAGTGGAGAACCAGCAAGGCACGTGGATTCAACTGCGGCTCTTTGAGGCGCAGGAGGAGAGCGTGTGCCACGGCGGATGCGGGAACGGCGGAACCGAACCTGCGGCGCGCGAGGAGGGTCAAGCTGCCACGGCGTCAACCCGCAAGCGAGCCTTGACGGACGACCTGATGGAAAGGATCTGTGAGCGCGAGAATCTGAATCGAGCCTACCAACGGGTGAAAGCCAACAAAGGCGCCGCCGGCATCGATGGGATGACGGTGGACGAGATGTACGACTGGATCCAAGAAAACAAGGGAGAGCTGATCCAATCGCTGCTAGACGGGAGATATCAACCACAGCCTGTAAGAGGGGTGGAGATACCGAAACCTAGCGGGGGGACACGCCAGTTAGGGATACCCACGGTGGTGGACCGGCTGGTACAGCAAGCTTTCCTGCAGGTGTTGGAGAGGCTACTAGACCCGACGTTCTCGGAGTCAAGCTACGGATTTCGGCGTGGGCGGAATGCGCATCAAGCGCTGCACCGTGCGGCGGAATACGTGGCGGAGGGACGAGAGGTGGTAGTGGACTTCGACATCAGCAAGTTCTTTGATCGGGTGAATCACGACATTCTGATGGCGCGCTTGGCGCGTCACGTGACAGACAAGAGGGTGCTGCGCATCGTGCGGCGCTTCTTGGAAGCCGGGATCATGCAGGATGGGGTGAGCGTACAACGACACGCGGGCACACCGCAAGGCGGCCCACTGTCACCGTTGTTGGCGAATCTGCTACTGGACGATCTGGACAAGGAACTGGAACGGCGGGGGCACCGATTCTGCCGCTACGCGGACGACTGCAACATCTATGTGCGGACGGAACGGGCGGGAGAGCGGGTGATGAACTCGGTGGTGCGGTTCTTGGAAGACCGGCTACGACTGAAGGTGAACGCCGATAAGAGCGCCGTGGCGGATGTCGAGGAGCGACAGTTTCTGGGCTACCGACTGATGCACGACGGGCGTCTAGAGGCTGCGCCGCGGAGTGAGCACCGGGCGAAGCAGCGCATCCGGGCGATCACACGCCGCAACCGGGGGACCAGTCTGGAGCAGATAATGCGTGACGTGAATGGGTTTTTGACGGGGTGGGTGACATACTTTCGCTACGCGGACAGTGAATGGCTACTGGAACGCTTGGACAGCTGGATACGGCGCAAGCTGCGCTGTGTCCGGCTCAAGCAACGCAAGAAGCCGCAAGCTGTCGCGGCCTTCCTGATCAGCCTGGGGGTGCCAGAACGAAGCGCCCGGCAGCTGGCAGGATCGGGGAAAGGCTGGTGGCGCAAAGCGGCCACCCCGCAATCACATCAAGCAATGACCCTGGCCTGGTTCCGATCTCAAGGGCTCGTCAGCCTTTCTGAACGGTATCGTGCGTTACAATCGTAGAAGAAACCGCCGTGTACGGGCCCGTACGCACGGTGGTGTGGGGGGACGGGGGCCGTGAGACCCCCTCCTACCCGATCCCGATTCAGGCGTCGCTGAGCCCGCCATCGTCTCGGACACTCGTCAAACAGCGCCACGGTCTGAGCGGTCACGGACCGATCGGAGGTCGCTTCGGGAGAAGCCACCAAAGCCAGCCTCACCTCTACGCGATCTGATACCCGGCGTCTCCTACGCCCACGGATCTCCGCGAATC
>WJLE01000239.1 GCA_014728655.1 Candidatus Uhrbacteria bacterium | reverse complement strand
TCATTCTGTCGTCGGCGGATCGTGAATGATAGATGGAGGTGATTCATTTTTATAACACCCTGCCCCTTAACCCGTTCTCAGGATCCTTCCCGAGTCTCCGCGCAGCGGGGACGAGGGATCCCTTGTACGGCACACCGAATCTTCCAAGGGGTCCCTCATCGCGTTAAACGCGATTCGGGAAGGGCTGGTGTGGGTTCCGCTCTAATCAAAAACCACCCTTCGCGTTAAACGCTTAGGGTGGTAAGTCGCTCATCCCTAGAGGGAGAGCTAGAAGGTGGTTGTGTAATCAGTCATCAGCGAACGCGATCGTTGCCTGGGTGAGTAGGTGTGATGCCTGGACGATCTCTCGGCGAACGCCGCGGACACCGGTCCAGTTTACGCCCACAAGACTTGCAGACGTCAATCCGAATGCTTCGGTGAGATTCGCTCCGCTGAGATCCGCTACGTTGAGATCGGCTCCGTTGAGTTTCGCTCCGTCGAGATACGCTTCGTGGAGATCCACGGGTTCATCCGGATGCTTTAAGCGGTACTTGTTGAATCGCTCGACGTCTTTGACGAATGCGACGCGTTCTTCCAGGGTCATTTCCGAGAGGGTCTTGGATCGCTCGTTTGGGTCTGTCATTGCTACCTCTGTTTTTGAAAAAGGTCCAAAAGTCGATTGCAGAATATATCATGATGCTATAGGAATGTCAAGCGTTATTGATAATTCTTAAAGGTGATAAACAGTTGCAGCTCCGAATTTCTGTGGCTACTCTTGAGTCTCGATTTCTGCTAAACTTACAAACAGTCCGCTATGGCCATCCGAACGCAAAAACGACGACCTCGAGAACCTTTCCCAGCGCCGCCAACACCGGGAATTTATAAGAAAATCGCTTATTCTTTTGTAGCACTGACGATCATCATCGTATTTGCGGCATTGTGGTTTTCGAGCGTCCGAGCCACAGTGACGGTGACGGTCACACGGGAGCCCACAGATGTGAAGACTGAAGTTGTCGTTGCAGATACCCCGGCACAAGGGGAGCTGGCCGGGCGTGTCGTTCAAGGGGTCTTCGAAAAAGTCATGGAACACGATGCCACACATGGCTCCGGGCGATCCGTGCTAGGAACGTCTACGGGAAAGGTTCGGATTTTTAACAATCGATCTTCAGATCAGCCACTCGTGGCAACGACCCGCCTTCTAACTGCGGACGAGCGGCTGTATCGGATCGTCGAAGGGGTGACGGTTCCGGCAAAGGGATTTGTGGAGGTGGAAGCCTATTCCGATGAAGAAGGAGCAAAATTCGACTTCTCAAAGAAAGCCACATTTACGATCCCCGGTCTGTCGGATGTCATGCAGGAGTATGTGTATGCCGAAAGCGTCACCCCCTTTACCGGAGGAGAGGAGATCGTGCGATTTGTTACGAACGAAGATATCCAAACAGCGTACGATGAGCTGGAAGCGGCGGTGCTCAAAGAGGCTAAAGAGTCTTTGAATGCCGAGGCGCAAGATGCGCGGTTCTCGGACTCCACTTATATCGTCGAAATTCTGGAAAAGAATACGAGCGTTTCTGTCGGGGATGAAGCGGAAAGCTTCCTATCTTCCATGAAGGTCACGGTCACGGGCGTGTACTATTCGAAGATGGATATGGAAGCGTTGGTTCGGGAGGGGGTCAAAGAGCGGGTACCGGAAGGTCGCGAAATCGTGGCGCAAGGTCCCATTAAGATGACCTTTTCCGTAAAGGACATCAATGTTGCCTCAGAAGAGGCGGAGCTGGAAGTGAATGCGGAGGTGTTAACCAAGGCCACGAGTGCAGACACGTTGGTTGCCAAAGACCGCATTACCGGGTTGTCGATAGACGAGGCTGAGGACAAAGTAGAGCAGATGTCCGGTGTGGAGCAGGCATCCATCCATGTTCGTCCGAACTGGGTCCGTCGGCTACCAACGCTACAGGATCATATTGCGTTGAAGGTGAAGTAGCTCTTGTTAGGGATGAAGGATGATGGATGGAGAAGGAGACGGATACTTCCTTCATCACACTTCCGTCACTCTCAGTATTATTTTAATTATCAAATTGGTCCAGTCGGATTGACAACATTCGATGTTTCAACAAGAACGTTTCTATTCCCAGCATGCGTGTTTTTGAAAGGGGGGGGATCGTGTTTGGAATCTGGCCGGTCTTTGAAACACCGTACGCCGTGAGGGGTGTCTCTGTAGTGGGTGACAAACGGCTGTCCCGGACGCGGTGGTGGAACCTCATCATCCTACTTCTGTTCTACGTAGAGAGAGGAGCCGTGCTCGAAGTCGTGCGGGGCACGGGTCCGTATCGGGCGAGTTACGCATCTTTGCAGGGCCTTGTGTGTATTGCTCCCAAGGTGTTGCTCGGGATAGCCATCCGTTCGCTGTGCGTAACGGTCACGAGGACTATACGTGCTTTTCCATGGACGAGGAATGGAAGGAACGGTCATGATCATTCGTGCGTCAGACTCCGATCAAGGAGCTCGTCCCGCGCATTCCCATCATCTAAATCTCCTCGGATGCACTTGCTCCGGTCCCTTGGCTAAGGGAGGACCGTAGCTTTGTTGTTTGACGTCTGTCTCGGATGGCGGTACGATCTTGATCGAACAGTCTGTTCTCCCCGGATTCACCAACCGGGTAGTCAAAAACCTAATTAAAAGTGTCCCGATGATCATCGGGAAACGCGGGTGGAACCGCGGTACTCTAAAGCAATGGCAAAGGAGTATCGTCCCGGCGAATGTCCCACTAAGGGATTTCGGCGGGTTTTTTAGTTCCTGAGCGAAGTCGCTTGCGACGAAGCGAAGGATCTAATCCGCATCCACAATGATATTGCGGAGCGGTTCCTTCTCCGCCTTTGGCGGATCAGGAAATGATTTCTAAACATATGCAATCTGTAGAAACGCAACGACATTCTGCAGCGCACCTCATGGCCGCTGCAATTCAACGTCTCTTCCCTGAGGCGAAGTTTGGCGTAGGTCCGGTCATTGAAAACGGATTCTACTATGACATCGACATCGGTCGGACGATTACGGAGGAGGATCTGAAAGAGATCTCAAAACAGATGAAGAAGCTCGTATCGGGTAACCCTACGTTTGAACGTGAGGAGCTGAGTATGGACGAGGCGATCAAGCTGTTCGAAGACTTGGGGCAGACGTACAAGGTAGAGCTCCTTCAGGATCTCAAAGAGAAGGGGACGACGAGTTTATCCGAAGAAGAACAGCAGGATCTGGGCAACGTGGAATCCGTATCCATCTATAAGACGGGAGCGTTCACGGATCTTTGTCGCGGACCACATGTGGAGAAAGCGAGTGACATCGGCCCTTGGAAGCTTACAAAGTTTAGCGGAGCGTACTGGCGCGGGGATCAGAACAACCCACAGATGCAGCGCATCTACGGCGTATGTTTTGCGACGCAAGAGGAGCTCGATGACTATCTCACAATGATGGATGAAGCAGAAAAGCGAGATCACCGAAAGTTGGGCGCAGAGCTCGATCTGTTCACCTTCTCACCCATCGTCGGTTCCGGACTGCCGATGTTCACCCCTCGGGGAACCATGATGCGTGATCTGCTGAAGGATTTCGTTTGGGAGCTGATGAAGCCCTATGGATACGAGCGTGTGACCATCCCGCATATCGCAAAGTGCGATCTCTACAAGACGTCCGGGCACTGGGATAAGTTCGAGGATGACCTGTTCCATGTTTCCAGTAAGAAAACGGATGATCAGTTCGTGCTAAAGCCCATGAACTGTCCACATCACACGCAGATTTATGCATCCAAGCCACGAAGTTATCGAGATCTGCCGGTCCGCTACTCCGAAGTCACCATGGTCTATCGAGATGAGAATACGGGTCAGCTTCAAGGTTTGAGCCGTGTGCGGTCGATCACGCAGGATGATGCGCATGTGTTCTGTCGCAAGGATCAGGTCGCTGAGGAGGTGATGGGCATGTATCGCATAATCGAAGGATTCTATAAGGCATTTGATATGCCACTCGAGGTCCACCTCAGTGTCCGAGATCCAAAAGCTCCGGAGAAGTACCTTGGTGGCGACGAAGTTTGGAAGATGGCCGAAGGCGTGTTGGCCGATGTGATGAAGGAGGTGGGGATTGATGCGAAGCCGGAAGAAGGGGAGGCGGCCTTCTATGGTCCGAAGCTTGATTTTGTCGCGAAGGATGCCATTGGTCGCCAGTGGCAGCTTGCGACGATTCAGGTGGACTTCAATCTTCCGGAGCGATTTGAGCTTGAATACACGAATACTGAGGGAGAAAAGGAACGCCCAGTCATGATTCACCGTGCCATTCTGGGGTCCGTGGAACGCTTCCTTAGTATTCTGATCGAGCATTACGCCGGTGCATTTCCGGCCTGGCTGGCTCCGGTGCAGGTGCAGGTGGTCCCGGTTGCAGATCGTCATAACGCGTTCTCCGACACCTTGAGGGATGACCTCCTTGCACAGGGGATCCGCGCCGAGGTGGATGATGCCACGGAATCGGTTGGGAAGAAGATTCGAAAGGCGGAACTTCGTAAGGTTCCGTATATGGTCGTCGTTGGTGACAAGGAATCCAGCGGGGAGCCGCTCACGGTCCGCGTCCGAGGCGAGGTAGACCAGCAGTCACTGGAAAAACAGGCATTGATCGACCTGGTTCAGCAGGCCATCGCAGATCGGTCATAAAAATACAAGCCCTCCCGATGAGCGGGAGGGTTTGTTCATGATGCCGCTTTTTTCGATGTTGTGGCTCTTGCTTTCTTTTTCTTCCGCGTTTTCGTTTCTGGATTGAGTAACTTCTTGACTCCCGGGATAGTAATTCCGATATCCACCAGCTCCGTATTCATCTGACGTAGTTTCTCGGTTTCAGCTTCAATCCGAGCCTTGTCTTTGGATTCCTGTGCTTGTTTTACGGCCGTCATCTGTGCCAGGAACTCGGATGGGAAAAACAGGATCTGATCTGTCACGATCGGGTCGCTCAGTTTCTTAAAGATCGAGTTTGCGTTCCGGATACCCGCATCCTTTGCTTCACGGATCTGTTCGGCGGTTTGTGTATCTGCCAAGTTTCGCTGTTTCGCACGTTCGGCTTCGGGACGGGATTTTAGGCCATAGGTCTCGGCCATCTCACCCATGCCTTGGGCGATTTGTTCGACATGGCCGCCCAGCTTGTACTCCTTGGGATTCTCCATGGGTTCCAACTCCTCCGGAATAGCACCCTGCAGGTATTCCTCCTCCAGCTCTGCTGCGGTTGGCTGCGCCGTTTTACCGTGCCGTTCACGATATTCTGCAGCTTCTGCACGGTCCTCGATACGTTGGCGTTCCTGGCCGGCTTCTGCGGTTTTGCGTGCCGCTGCTTTTGCCGCTCCTTCACCCTCAGACGGATATCCTCGCGTTGCAACGGATCTGTCTTCCGCGTTATCCATGGCCTGATGTAAGACCTTCCAAACGTGGTAGATGTTCTTACCACGGAGCTTAAAGAGGGGGCTGCTCTGCATTAGGGCATCCAATTCCTTCTTATTCGCTTCAGGATGGAGTCGTTTTAGGTAATCCCGCTCCGCTTTTTCGATATCTGCAACGATCCCTTCGTCAATTTCTCCTTTATTAAACTTCGGATGCTTCTGTCCGAAAAGCGCGCCTAAGCTCCGTCCGATCGTTCCCGAGGCACCCTGGGTTGAAAGGTACGTTTCCGGATCGTCGATTCCTTTGGATTCCAGCATGTCCACGATCTCATCCGTCACTCCCTCCAGCGCCTTTAGCTTGAGTGCGTTGAGCTCTTGGTATCGCTCAGCGGTTTTTTGTCGCTCCACGCCCTGCAGGTCCTGGCCTTGCTGGATCTGCTTCAGATCATGCGACAGATCCTGAATGAGGTGTTTTGCATCGGCGATGGCGGCCAGCTCCTTCTTGTCCTCGTCCGATTCAACGTCCTGGGTCCAGATCTGGTCCAGTCGTTCGTCGAGTTCCTTGGAACGCGTCCTAAGGTATTGCAGGTGGTCTTCGATTTCCCCTCCGCGCATCTCTGTAGCGCGATCCTCCAGATGGGAATGGATACTGTCGGCAAAGGTATGAAGTTCGGAGATCTGTTGCTTCGTTTCTTCGTAGGAATGGGGGATGGCTAGAAGCTCCGGAGACTGCGTTACCTCGTCAATGGTCGTTTCTTCCAGGGTCGTTCCGGTCCGTGTATCTTCCTCCAGTGTTTCTTGCAGATCCGCTGTGCTGGTATCTATGGTTTTTGTTCGTTCCATCTGCGTAGCATCTCCGGGTGTACTATCCAACAGATCTTCCGGCTCTGTCGGGGCCATGCGTTGTGTTTCGGGAGGAAGGGATTCCAGATAGTCGTTTAATTCTTGCTGGATTTGTTTAAGCTGGTTCTGAACAGCGCCGATGACGCGGATTTCGTATTTATCATTAGACGTCTGATCCGGATTCAGAAGCAGGGCCTGCATGCGTTGTTGCAGATCGGATTCCATCTCTTGAAAATCTGTAAGCGAGCGTTGCACACCAAAAGCGACGGGAGTATTAAAAGAATGATCTTGTATTTTATTTCGGATGGCATTGATATTTGCTTTAATATTGTGAATCCGTGCCATCGTAGGGCTAAGACCCCCCTCCAGTGACTCAACGCGTTTTCCACGCCGTTTTCGGAGGAATGCAATGGTCTTTTTTGCATCTTCGATGCCGGCACGTAATGCTTGCCGTTGATGTTCAGCATCTTCGGAGTGATCTACTTCCAATTCCGAAAGCAAATCCTCAAACGTTTCGACATCTTGAGCTAAATCCGCAATGGTCTGTTCGAGTGATTCCACGGTGTATTCATAATCCGGACGCATGCGGATCTGCGGGTACTCCTGTGATCGTTTCTGCTCGATCCAATCTTGACTTTCCACTTCTGCCGGAGTAGTGGAGCGGATTTCGCGTGCATCCGCCTCTGCCAGGGCGGAAAGGGTCCGGCGGATATCGCGAAGCATCGTTTTCGCCGCTTCCGCCTTTGCTTTGTTCAGTGCATCCCGTTGCTCGGCCGCGGTTCCGGTTTGCAGATCCGTTATTTTTCCTTCCAGGGCATCCGCTCGCATCTGGAGCGTATGTGTCCAGTCCGTCCGCTCCGTCGCATCCAGTTCGTTCTTGGCTAACTGACGGCGAAGATCGGCTTGCTGGCTTAGATCCTCCATATACTCTAACTGCGCATCGATCTGGTCCGCTTCGGTCGCTTTATCCTCCATGCGTTCCTGCTCAAACACCTGGTAGAGCTTACGGATTGCTGCTAAGGCGTCGCGTACTTCTTTTGCCGCTAATGATAGATGTTCCGCTTCACGCTCTGCTTCCGGAAGGTTGCGGAGCATGGCAGGGCGTTCCTGGATCTCTTGAATCGCCTCCTCCAGATCCGTCTCGTGTTTGCGTAGGGAGTTAATGATCTCGTGTGCACCCTTATACGGAGCTTTCAGCATCTTGAACAGCTCCCGTGCATGATTGACGTAGGATTTTGCTTCGGTTGCCAGCTGCGTATTCTGCTCGATCACCCCGCTATCCAACAATGCTGTTGCCGCCTCTTTGTTTTTCAGCGCCTCTGTACCCGTTTCCAGCTGTTCGATCTGGTCAGGATCGAGTTCAATCAGATCCCGAGGTTGATCGGTTGAATCAACTGATCGGAGTCGTGGGCGTTCCTGTTTGCGTCTTGGCTCCGCATCTTGGCGCGGTAGAGGCATGGCTTCTCGTGGCATAACAGGGAGTAGTATAGCGTATTGTGCGGTTTTTTACGTGTGGAGGAAGTCTTATCCTGATCTTCGAAATTTCGGGGGACGGTAGTGATCAAGCATACCGCGCGTTTCAGCGACGAGCATCAACGCGTCCTCGATCGCGCCCAGGGTATATTCCTGCCGTCCAGGTTGGATATTCCGTTTGATGATCGTCTGTTTCATGTCGCGAAGCTGTTCTTCAAACAGGGACATTAGCGCGTAAGCCGAACCACTGGCGTTCAAACTGCCAATGGCGGCTTCAGGCGTCATGTTCATGGTTCCCATCTGTATTTCGCGTTGCACATCATGCATCGAGTTCTCCACGCGTTGAACGACCTCCATCACGCGCTCCTCACGATGCTCGCGTTCAAAGGACTCCTGATACCATGGACCGGTATGTTTGATAAAATGCAACGTTTCATGGATTTCGGCGATCAGTTGGCCAAGTTGTGCATAGGCGATGGGATGGTGTACATCCGGGTCAAACGCTGCCTTAACGGTTTCAAATCTAGCGAGATCGTGTTTGAGCACTTGAATCAATCGGTTTAACTCCTTACGATTTGTTGCATCGAGGGCATCAAACTTCATGCGTCGGTAGCGCTCCTCCGCAGCGTTAAAATTAAACGTTCCGTGCAACAAGATATCTTCGACCAGCTGTTTGACACCTAATGCCTCCGTGCCTTGCTCAAGGGTGCGAATCGCATTTGGATCCAGCGCAATGAGGTCACGCGGCGTGTCATGATCACGAAGGGTTCGCGGTTTTGACCGGGTCTGTTTCTCAGACGGTGTCGGCTCCAAGGCTTTGGATGCAAACGGCATAGGATGATGATCTCTCATGTTGGGAAGTATAACACCCTCGCGAGGAGGGTGTTTTTTTGATTATTCCGCAATGATCTTCTTGAAGACTTCCGGATGATGCATGGCGATTTCGCTCAGTACCTTTCGGTCCAACTCGATCTTGCGGTCTTTGAGCGCAGCGATGAGCTTGGAGTAGGTGGTTCCGGCTTCCCGTGCAGCGGCATTCACACGCGTCGTCATGAGGTTCCGGTTCGTCCGCTTCTTCAGCTTCCGGCCGGTCCGTGCATGCGCTCCCGCTTTGATGGTTGCGGTCTTGGCCAGCTTGATCTTGTTCTTGCGTCCCCACATCATGCCCTTGGTCTTGGAAAGAACGTTCTTTCGTCGTTTGACATGGGTGGTTCCGCGCTTTACTCGTGGCATAGTTGTTGGCGATCAGCGATCAGCGATCAGCTCTCAGC
>WJLE01000238.1 GCA_014728655.1 Candidatus Uhrbacteria bacterium | reverse complement strand
TACGAGATCTACGAGAAGATGATCGAACTCGCAAAAGAGAACGCCGCACAGAACAACGTTTCCGATCGCACGGAATTCGCAAGCGGCAAGGCAGAAGCGTTGGATTGGAAAGAGATCGAAACAGACCTGATCATCGTCGATCCGCCACGTGCCGGCTTACATCCAAAAGTGATCAAAACGCTGCTCGAAAAAGAACCGAACACGATCATCTACGTTTCGTGTAACTATCACCGACTGGTTCAGGAGCTCACGCAGCTCAAAGAAAAATATCAGGTCGCAGAGCTCAAAGCGCTGGACCTATTCCCAAACACCCCGCATGTGGAGGTGGTGGTGAAACTTGCAAAAAGCTTAAACTCATCGAACATCGCCCTCTCGATTGACCAAAACGCTTGAGGACATGGTTCGTGCGTTCACCCGGTAGAGTTTAACCCATTGATAGAACCCTTCGCCAAAGCTATCCACAATATCGATGTCGGATCCCAACGTACTGATAATTTTCGGGTAAGGACCAAACGCAATCACATCATCCGAGGTACGAAGAACCTCTCCGGCCTGCTTATCGACACGGATCACGCCACCACGCCCCTCCGCGACGACCCAGACACCATTCCGTAAACGACAAACGGATCCGGTCTGTTGCGTCACCCCCTCAGAACCGAACCATTCGGGCAACGTCTCATCCCCAATGGTCTCCGTGACACAAAATTCACGCATCGTATCCCCAGTTCCAAAACGATATCCCTCCTGATTCAAAGAATGCTTGAATGTTCGTGCAAGATCGATCCGCAGCGACGGCTCTACCTCTAGGGCGATCACGCGTACACGCTGTCCATCTTCTACCGGAGCTCGACAGTGCGCCTCAACACCCTCCACACCATTGACAAGCGTCACCGCAGTGCCCCGAGGAGAGGTATGACAATAAAACGATTGCGCTTCCAGCGTCGACGCATCCGCAATCGCAACGACCTGTTCTAAATACAACCGCGTGGAAAATGGCACTGTTGCATTATAAGTAAACGAAATGAGTTGCCGTCCGTCTCCCAATGCACATCGCTGACCCAGCTCGCGCATCTGCCCATCCCGATCTTCGATCCATCTGCGAACTGCGCTCGTCTCCGTATCCGTCTCTTCCAACGGTCGGCAAGACGCTATCATCAACGTCTCGTTCATTTTCTTTTCTTCCATCATCGCTCCTCCTTCATTCCCAGATCCGCCTTCACCTCCATCCACATCCGGCGCTGCCGGCTCCGGATACTGCAATGGATCAAATCCTTCGTAGGTTCGTTCCTGATAGATCGGATCCGAATGGATCGGCAATACCTGCCGTACCGGCTTGCGGATACCGGAGTAGAACAGAGCAATCACCACGGCCGCCAAAACGAACCAGGCACAGATGAACAATACGAACACCCAAAACGGACAGCTCGGTGCATGGACCTTGTGCTTACGTGTTTTGGAAACGCGCCCCTTTCGTTTCGTTGGCATAATGTTAAAAGTATAACAAATAATGAAAAGGACGTCTTATGCAAGACGTCCGAATCGGTTAGACATCATCCCCCGGAGCCGGATGCACGACGGTCTCATAGAGGATGGACCCCCAGTCAACGACCGAGAATAGCAGAAGGACCATCAGGCCGGTAAGCAGTACCGGAACGTAAACCACATGCATGAACACGGCAAGCGGCACCTGTCCGTACGACGTCGGTACCTGATAGTGCCAGAGGACATATGCGGACGCGCATGCTCGACTACAACAAGGCAAATCCGTATCTCGATTACGATAGAAATGCGGCTTCCGTACCACGTCAGAACTCCAAATCCGAATCTGATCCCAGATCCACAGATATGGCATCGGTGCCCGCTGCCGCCGAACGCGGATGGAATATCCATAAGCACGATGTCCGCAGATGTCACATCGAAGACCAACGATGTAATCCTCGTCTCGCAGATTCGGACAACGTACGCCGATACGACGCCGCAACCACCGGGCGGAGGAAAGAGGGTAAGGGCCGATGATATAACGATAGAACCATCCAAGCACATGGATGGTCCAGGACTTCCAAGGCGGCTGTTCATGATCCATGGACGACCTCGCTTCCGTTTACGTTTGATGATTTCGAAGCAAAAGCATGGAAGGTGCGGAGCGGGAGTTTAGCGTAGATTCGTACATTGATCAATCCCCCTGTATCATGGTAAAAGTGTGGCGAGGTTGGTTTCCACGGATCATTTTTTTGACCATCCAACGCTTTACCGCAAAACGCGGGTCCGTAATCTGTCATCGGTGGTCCAAGAGTCAAAATCACAGTCGATGACCACCACACCAACGACAGACGCCGTACCCCTAACCCTAAGCCCCAAGCCTTAGACCCCAGGTCCCGGGCCCCCACTCCCCATGAAATCAGGTTTCGTCATGCTCGCCGGGCGTTCCAATGTAGGAAAATCTACGCTATTGAACGCATTGGTCGGCTCCAAAGTCGCCATCATGAGCCCTAAGCCTCAAACCACGCGCCATCCGGTTCGTGGCGTGCTTCACGATAAACGAGGACAGATCGTGTTCGTAGATACACCCGGAGTGTTTCTTGGACAGAAAGATCATGTCTCAAAAAAACTAAATGCGTTTGTCGGAGAAACCCTCAAAGGAATTGATGCCATTGTCTACGTAACGGATCCGACGCGTGCACCCGGACCGGAAGAAGAACACATCCAAAAACTTCTCCGGGCTGCGGAACAGCCCATCATCTATGCGGTGAATAAACGGGATCTTCCGGATAAGGAGAAACCCTATCTGGAGCAGGCACGCGCCGTGGATGTGGGTCAGGAGGGCAGCGTAGAAATCAGCGCCAAAACACATGCGAACCTGAATCTCATTGTCAATAAACTGTTCGAGCTCCTACCCGAGGGCGAACCGTTCTATCCGCATCTGCAGATTACAGATTTGGGACACCGTGAATGGCTGGAAGAACTGATCCGCGAAAAATGCTTTCACGCGCTTGGGCAGGAACTCCCCTACACCATTAAAGTGATTGTGGATCATATCGAAACCGGAGACCGGTTTCGGCATATCGATGCGACGATTTATACAACGGAGGATCGCTACAAAGGCATGATCATTGGGAAAGGTGCACAAAAGCTTAAAGAAATCGGAATTAACGTTCGAAAGGAGCTGGAAGCCGTCACAGGTGATAAGATCTATGTGGAACTTCGCGTAAAGGTTGACCCTAAGTGGCCTCAGCGATTCCAATAACCCGATGAAAGAACCGTCCATCTTCAGCAACCCACGCCCGCACGCACAGGCAGAGGTTCACATGATCCAGCGGCATCGAAAGATGCAGCGAGACAAAGCCGAACCCATCGAACTGCCTCCAACACTAAAGGAGGTTGGGGATTATTTGCGAAACACAGATCGTGCAGAACTGATCCCGGATCAGAATCCCGAGATTCATCCACTGGCGTATGAAAAAGCGCTATTGGATGATATTGAGCTGACAAAACTGAAGACGGAGGATCCGGACCAACAGGATACGCTAAACAAGCTACGCGGCTATGTCTTTAAGGCATCAATGCGTATCAACAAAAATACAGATCCCGAGGCTGCGATCCGGCAGCTCAATCAGATCATCCGTGAAGAAGAGGCGCGTGCGCAGGAATCCCAGCGACATAGCCCGGATGATGTTGAGGATATTGAGGAACATATTTTGGACCTGCAGGAAATGGCCGATGTGATCCGTCATAACGGAACCGGTGAAACGTTGGTGGGACAAATCAACCAAATCGAATACGAGTATGCGCATGCACTCCAGCAGGCAACGCGTGATTACCGCCAAGGAGCCGACCGAAGAACACGACAGCATGCCGAGAAAAAAATCCTCCCCCGTCTTCGCATCATCCGTGACGAACTGTATCGGCGTCATCTATACCCCTATATGACGCCAAAGCAGCGAACACGTGCTTCGTAGAACAGGTTTGACAGGCATGCAACACAGCGATAAGGTCGGTGTTATTGTTCTTTCGCTTGACCTGTTAGTCACTGCACAACGGTAAGGGGAAAAAGATGCTCACAGGAAGGAAAGCGGACAGGCATTCCGATGGCGGACACTCGCGCAACGGACCCAGCTCCCGGCCCAGGCAACACGATCTGATTCGTGCCGAGGAGCGCGATGGAGACGGCGAGGGCATCTGCAGCCTGTACGCGAAAATGATCCAACCAACCACGCCAGCCGTATCCGTTGACGAGGATGTTGACCACGCGTTCTCATCGGACAATCTCCCAGGACAATCACAGGACTAGTACGAACGTACTGCTATCAAAAGGCGGTTCCAAACTGGAACCGCCTCGTTTTTTTATCACGCAACTACAGGGTGATCTCGGACACCTCGTATCCTACCAATCCTCGGATGATATTCATCGCTTCAGAACCGGCCTCCATCCCTTCCATCGCCGGGTTGAATTCCACCTTCAGGATCAGGGGATTTAATTCATTATTCAGCACGACGATCTCCCCGAACCAGCTCCGTGCCTTGATTGCTTGAACCGTCATCTCCACGCCATTGATGACGATCGGCCACTCTACCAGATCCCCTTCCGCTTTCATAAGATCGTACTCCACCCGATCCGCGATCTCCCGTGTCGTATCCCGCAACGTGTTCAACGTCTCCAATACCTGGGGATCATTGTTCGGGATCTGACTGACGGCATTTACGGGATCCAGGTAAATCGTAGACGTACGTGTCCGAGAAAGCTCCTCATAAACGTCCTTACTCGCCCAGATCGCACTGCTACGCGTACGATCCTCCTCCGGAGCCCAACGAATGGGTAGGTGCAGCTTATGACTCTTTGCAAGATCGATGTTCACCAACGTCCCTCCCGAGATCAACTTACCAAACGACGGAGATGGTGCCTCTGCACCCTCTTCCACCTCCGCACGAGCGACTTTGGACTCTTCCGTTTCCACCAGCTGCTCGGATTCCCAAGCAATCATCGCATGATTGCGCGGATTAAACTCGGTCACGGTCACCCGACGAATATTGCGTGACGGATCCCCGACCTCAAACGCCCCCTCAAATGGCACAACGGTCTGTTGAACGATGAAGGATTCACCCCCATGAAACTCCAATGCGTTCGTTCGCT
>WJLE01000029.1 GCA_014728655.1 Candidatus Uhrbacteria bacterium | reverse complement strand
CCTTGGATGTAATAATGGCATGTTTACTCTTACTTTCAAAAGCCCCTGGGACCTTCGTCTGGTATCAAAGCCATCCCCGGTTGCCGTCTCCCCCAGGCGAAGCCAGGGACGACGTACGCCAGGCAGGGATACATGCAGCAGACCAACGTGCTGAGCTCGCGTTGGTTCCAGCAACGCCTTAATCGGGGCAGCAGGAATGACTAGCTGAGCAACATTCTGCCGGGTTAGAAACAGATACCCATTCGGGCCCTAGGGTGTGCACTTGACTGACTCACCGCGGGGGAAGAGTCACGTAGATGGTCCACAGCAGGAGCCATCTGTAGGTACTCTTGAAGTATAGCATGGTTAAGCACTATGAAAAGGTGGCGTGAACAGTCACTGCTCTACCCTGCTGCGGAGCATGGGCCCTTCTACATCAAACACAGCAGGAAAGACTCCTCCTGTCGGCACGTAATCCTATCCTACGCTTATCAGGATGCGCGACCCGTGGGGCGGCTTTTGCTTTTGCACTTGCGGTGCTGAGAATGCAACTCATCAGTAGGGTTTGTTTCACCAGAGCTCAATGTGCGGCTCGATGAGCGTAGCAACCTTGAGATGCCACTGTACGATATCTTCTGCACCTTCCTGATCAATGAGCAGCGTCCTCCACCAGCTAGCGTTCAGACAGGCATAAGCGTAGGTGAACGCCAGCACGCGCGGCAGGTCAAGTGCAAGCATGTCGGCAAGGATCGCCGCGTTGGTCAGCAAGCGGGGTTCGTTGTGCACAAGTTCAGGCATCACCGGGTTACAAAGGGTGTTGGCGCAATCGTAAGTGCGCTCGCCAACCACACCTTTTGGGTCGAAGGTGAGCCAGCCGCGCGATGACTGCCGGATATTGCGGTGATGGATGTCACCGTGCAGCACGCGTACCTCGCGCTGGTCAGCGAGCAACCGCTCGGCAAGTGAGGCACTCCGGACGTAGATCGACTCGGTACCCGCTTGCCTGTCCGCCGTAGCTTTGGTGAACAACGCTCCAAACCAGCGATCGAGCGTCACCAAGCCAGCGCGTGGGGGATCCTGGAGGACACTGTGAAGCTGTTTGATCACCTGGGCGATGATCCGCGTCGCGTTTTCATCCTCACCCCGCTCGACCAGCGTTACGAGTTCATCACCTGCCGCATATTCCAGCAGGTGCGCGCCTTCATCGTAACGCAGTAGACGCACCGCTCCACGCCCGTCAAAATAGCGCAACGCCACCGCGCCACGCTGTTCCTCCGTTTCTGAGGGGGACAGCAGTTTGAGAACCGCTGTCTTGGTATCGTATGTGACCGTATAAATGTGACTGGTCATCGTCTGTGTGAGAAGCTGGGGATTCGAAAGATTCCACACCGATAGGTAGTCGTTCAGCCCCTTGTGATCACTCATAGTTACCATTATTACACTAACGGCTTATTGTGCCACTATTTCTTCAAAGGGAGACCCTAGATGCCAGAGTGACGGCTGGGGCTAAATGCCCAACCCTCGCAATGACTAAACTTTGAGACACCCGAGACCGTCTTTAGAGAGACAGTTGAAACTCGTACTTGATCATTGAATCCAAGTTCGAAATACAATCCCATCGGATACCGCTTTTTATCGCACGCGCCAAAGGGTTATCTTCACCAGTCTCCTCCACCACATCACCGACTGCAACATGGTTTGAACGGGTGCGTGAATCGCAAGTGTAGACTCTGCTCAATCCGTTAGTGTACCGCTTAATCAACCCAATGGGCGCCGCGATAGGCTCCTACGTGGATCCTCCCAAGGTTGTGAACGTCCTCAATGGACCACTAGCACCGGTCGGCGGGCCGCCAGGAGAATCCGGCCCGCCACATCGTCCACCATGCCTGCAGGGACACCGGGGGTGCGATGGCTGCCCGTGATGATCATCTCGTAGCTACCCTCGCGCGCCTCGGCAATGACCTCGTCCACCACCAGCCCGTGGCGCACCAGAGCGCGCGCCTCGACGCCTGCCTCCTGCAAGCGCTCCAACATCTCCTCCAGGTGCTTGCCCTCACGGGACCCTCTAGCCATCAACACTTCCGCCGAGGCCTCCAGATCCTCCAACGCTGTCCCCCGCGCGCCCAACGAAACCTGGGAAATGACGTGGAGGAGGTGAATTTTGGCCTCCATCAGCTTCGCCAAGCGGCCGCCGAAGCTAACTGCCTGTTCGCTGATGGGCCCAGAAGATGTGCAAACGAGATATTTGTTGCTCTCGCGCAGCTCTCCCT
>WJLE01000237.1 GCA_014728655.1 Candidatus Uhrbacteria bacterium | reverse complement strand
ATCACAACCAAAAACCACAGAACCTGGTTGCCATTCAATCACTTGTCATGAAAAACCAAACGGATATGACGAAGTACGCGGAAACCCATGACATGGAATTTCAGGCCAAGTGCCGCAAGAAACACGCCGGACCAATCAAGGGATGCTACGTCCATCCACAAAAGGAGTGGTACGCCTACGAATTACCCGAATCCAATCACGGCTGGCCCATCCTTCTGACCATGCGCTTTGCCCTGGAAAACTTCTTTACAGAGTAGGATGTATTTTGAAATCAACTCAACATCCCCTGGATCTACAGGGTGTTATGGGCACAAATACCACAAAATCCACGTTAGCGGATCGACGTAGTGATGATATGGAGTGGGGGGTCCCATTCGTCGTACTGCTGCGCCGTATTCCACTGAGCAAGCTTCCTCTCGCTTTGTTCAAGTTCAGAACGGGTTTCATCTTATCATCTACACAAAAAAACCCCGCGTTGCGGGGTCTTTCTTGGTGGCGGAGAGGGAGGGATTCGAACCCTCGCGCCGGCGTAAACCGACCTAGGAGATTAGCAATCTCCCCCCTTCAGCCTCTTGGGTACCTCTCCATCGATCGCTGAAGGATGCGCGCAGATTAGCAGAAGAAATCCTAATTATCAAGGATTTTTTGATTTGATTGAGGAAACGCTGGATTAGCTGTTATCATCTTGAAGCTATGAAGAAACTGGCAATACTCATCACCCTATTTGCCGTAACGGGAATTGCATTGAGTGCATCATCCGCCCTTGCTGAAGACGAAATCCGCGACATCGTATTCCCCACGGAACGAACGGTGAGCTACACCGATGATTTTGGAGAACCGCGTGCCGGGCACAGCCATGAAGGCATCGATCTAATGGGAGATCACCTCACGCCCCTGTATGCCGCTGTGGACGGAACGGTCAGCTACATCGTCATCCCGGAAGCGAGCTGGGGCTATGCCGTGGTTTTAAAAGACAGCGACGGATGGACGTATCACTATCTGCACTTGAACAATGACAACCCGGGAACCGATGACGGCATGGGTGGACCGGAGCAAGCGTATGCCCCGGGGATCAAGCGCGGTGCAACGGTGGCCAAAGGTCAGCTTGTGGGATGGATGGGAGATAGCGGAAACGCGGAGCATGCCGGCAACCACCTGCACTTCGAAATTCGTAAGCCGGATGGGACGCCGATCAACCCGTACCAGAGTCTGCTTCTGGCCGAAGGAGCCGCGGGAGACCTCAACTACACCGTGGAGATCGCCATGAATACCAGTCCGTCGATCAACAAAGATAAAGGACTGGTGAACGAAGGTGGTACAGCCCCGTGTGAATCCGGAACACTCGTTAAAACCGATTCCATTACCACCGTGTACTACTGCGGTGCGGATGGGAAGCGCTACGGGTTCCCCAACGACCGCATCTACTTTAGCTGGTACAATGACTTCGAAGACGTACGGCCCATTACGGATCAGGAACTAGCTGCCATTCCCTTTGGGGGGAACGTTACGTACCGCCCGGGAAGCAAGATGGTGAAGCTCTCGTCCCTGCCGGATGTCTATGCCGTGGATCAAAACGGAACGCTCCGCTGGATCAGCTCCCCCACGGTTGCCTCCATGCTCTATGGCGATGAATGGGCCGCAGAAGTGGATGACCTACCGGATGCATTTTTTAATGCCTACAAGATCGGAGATCCGATTGACTTTAGCGACTAGGCTGTTAGATGGTTAGATGATCAGTGATCTCTATTGCGTAGCGTTCTCCGGTAGACAGCGCTAACCACCTGACCATCTAACCATCTAACCATCTAATTACCAAACTTCATGCCAAAAACCGTCGTCGTCAACGACAAGATGCAAAAGAACTACCGATACCGGCGCACCGCACCGGTGGGACGTGCGTTTGACGAAGATTTTACACCCGACCTCACTCCGAAAGCGATGCTGGAGCTGGGAGTATTCGGTGGGAAGTACATGACGGATTGCAAAAAGGAGTTCCCCGCGACCTGGTTTAAGAACGCAAAGCTATCTCCTAAACAAAAAGATCCCGCGTTGAACTGTTTCGGCGTAGACGCTTCCCTGCCGCTCAAGCAATGGAAACAGAACGGCTGGATCTATAAGGAAGACCCACGAGGTTGGTTCCAATGGTATTGCCGTTACTATATGGGACGTCGCATTCCAGGTGAGGATCAGCGCCAGATCAAACGATGGAAAGCGATCAAGCGCCATGTTGCTGCAATTAAAAAGAACTGCAAACGCGGTGACCTGAACTGCCGGCGTAAACAGCGTCAAGCCGTGCTACACTGGGCGTACGATTCAAGAAAAATTTAGACGGTTAGATCGTTAGGTTGTTAGGCGGTTAGGAAGCTGAACAGCTCGATTAGCGGATGACTGCCTAACAACCTAACGACCTAACACCCGCATCATGAAAGCATCGTTTAAAAAAGGCCTCGGCTTCGGTATAACGTCCGGTGTGATCACGACACTCGGACTCATCGTCGGCCTAAATGCCGGAACATCCAACCGAAGCATTGTGATCAGTGGTATTCTGATTATGGCTATTGCGGACAGTCTGTCCGATTCATTAGGAATCCATGTGAGCGAAGAAGCAAACAAGGTTCTGACCCAGCGCCAAGTATGGGAGGCAACCGGTGCGGCATTACTCTCTAAAGTTGTGATTGCGGGCAGTTTTATGATTCCGGTTCTGCTAATACCCCTATCTACAGCCATTGCCGTCTGTATCACGTGGGGACTGGTACTCGTCATTGGTTTTAGTTGGTATATCGCAAAAACCCGCAACGAAAAACCGTTCTGGATCATTGCAGAACATGTTGTCATCAGCGTTCTAGTCGTCCTGGCGACTGATCGAGTTGGAACTTGGTTACACACTTAGTGAAAACGGATCCGTGGACTTCCCGCCCTGAGCGGATGCGAAGGCCGATCCTGAATTTCCATAACCTCCATCAACGCAACAGGTCCCACAAACCCTTGGCGTAGTGGGACAACTTGCACGTTACCCTCGCTTCGCTGCACGGAGTGCGCGTCGTGCTTCACGACGTTTCTTCCCTTCCCCGCTTTCCAGCATCATATAGAACACCGGAACCGTCACAAGAGATAATGCCGTTGCAAAGATAATCCCAAACACGATGGTCCATGCCAGATCAGCCCAAAGATCATCGGCAAATGCCAGCGGAAGCACACCGGCTGCGGTTGTAATCGTCGTTAACAGAATCGGCTGCAGACGTTCCCTGGCTGCATGGATGATGGCATCCACTTTTTCAATTCCGAGCTTAACGTTCGCATTAATACGATCAATGAGCACAATGGAGTCGTTCACCACCACTCCTAGTAATGCCACGATGCCAATAAATCCGGGGAAGGAGAAATTTCGGCCCATGATCAATAATCCAATGAAGACGCCAATGAGTGCCAATGGTAGAGAGAAAATGATGATGAATGGCTGTTTGAACGAATGGAACTGCAGCACCAGAAAGAATGCAATCAACGCCAGTCCGATCACAAGTGCGTTCCACAGACTTTCGTAGGATTCCGCGATATCCTCCAGGTCACCGCCGTATGACACTTCCACACCGGATGGCAGTTCCAGGTTGTCGGTAAACTCCTGCAACTCGGCCGTAATCTCCACCGGCGTGCGTTCCTCGGAGTTATACCCTTCTATCGTGATGACCTTGTCCTGATTCCGATGACGAATGGACTGCACGGTCGGCTGGATATGCACATCTGCAAGCGTGCTGACCGGTACCATGCCCTGCGGTGTTGCAATGAGTAGGTTATTGATCTGCGAAACGCTTTCCGGTCGCGATGGACAGATGGTCAGACGATCACGCTTTTCGAGCAGTTGCGTGTTCGGATCACTTAAACATTCCGGATCCCGAAAATCCATAGCCACGATGATGGGAACCTCTTCGCCGTTACGGATGAGTTTGATCGAATCGTTCCCGAACACGGCTGTTCGTAGTTCAGAAGCGACCTGCGATGCGGACAGGCCGTAGTACGCCAACGCATCCCGCTTCACACGGAACTGGAACTCCCCGGTACCGGTTTCCACGTTCGTACCGGTTTCGGTCACACCGTCGATGGTGGCGAGCTTGTCCTCGATCTGTTTTGCCACGATCTCGATGTCACTCAGCTCCTCCCCGATCACACGAAGGGCGATCGGAGCACCGCTTGGCGGTCCTGCGCCCAGATTTTCGATCTCGATCTCTGCATCCGTAATGGATTTCACCCGCTCACGGATGAGGTCTGCGACCTCAAAAGACTTCAGTTCACGGTCCTCTTTAGGCACCAAGTTCACGGTATAGCTGGCCAAGTTCGTGGAATTCGAACTTCCGAATCCGCTCATCCCAACAGTCGTCTGTCCTCCCAGTACCAGCACATAATTCTTCAGACCCGGCAACTCCTGAATCAGGGGGCTGACGCGTTCTGCGACTTTCCGCGTCTCTTCCAAGCTGGATCCGGTCGGAGTTTCGATATTCACGTAGAAAAACTCAATGTCGATCTGCCCGAACATTTCGGTTTTGATGAGGCCCGTTGCGGGGAAGGATACCGTCATTCCGAAAATCGCAAACATGGCAACAACCCAGAGCCAGCGCATCCCACGCGATGGGATAATCTTTCGTAACAAGCCTTCATGCCAACGTTTCATCGGTTCGATGACGTGATTCAGAAGTGGAGGCTTCTGCGGCTTGTTGGGGTCAACATTCCGGAACACGCGAACGGCAATGGCCGGTAGGATCAGAATCGCCACGAAGAGCGAAGCGGCCAGTGCTACGATGATGGTGATTGGGATATGCTTCACATACTCCCCCATAATCCCGGACATGAGCATCATCGGGACAAAGGCGCTGACGGTCGTAAGCGTACTCGAAATGAGCGGTGCCTTATATGTCTTAACCGCCTGCAGCGCCGCTTCCACCGGAGGCAGTCCGCGTTCTTTAAGAAAATGATGCACCCCCTCCATGATCACGATAGACGTGTCCACGATCAGCCCCAGGGACAGGATCAAAGCGAAGAGCACCAGGGAGTTCAATGTCTCTCCCACGGCATAAAGTCCCAAGAACGTGATCATGAAAATCACCGGCAGCGTAAACCCGGTCAAAAAAGCCTCCCGAATCCCCAGTGCAACCAAAAGGACGATGAAGATGATGAGAATCGTCTGCAACCCACTACGTCCCAGGGTACCGATGTCATCGCGGATGAACACGGAAAAGTCGTTCGTGACTTGCACATCCATGCCCGGGGGAAGTTCCTCCCGGAATGTATCGACGGTCTCGTTGGCCGTATCCACGATATTTAAAATATTCCCTCCGGCACGCTTGTAGAGCTGTAGGGTGACGGAGCGCCGCTCTTCCCCCGTCTCGGGCAGGTATACGGATGATTCGCTCTGACGCTCGGCAAACGCCTCACGCGCTGTTGCGATGTCGCGCAGGTACACGCGCTCCCCTTGAATCGTAGCGACCGGAAGATCCATGAGCTCATGCGCCTCTGCGAACTGCCCCTTCAGGGTGACCTGATAGGACAGTTGATCGGATTCCAAGGAGCCAACCGGTAGGTCGGCATGATTCTGGCGGATGGCACTTACGACCTGACCGATCGAAAGCCCGTAGCCCTCCAACGCACGAACGTCTACGAATACCTGAATCTGTTCGCTCTCAATGCCAAACATCGGCACCTTCGAAACGCCCGGAATCGCCTCCAGACGGTTCTGCAGATCCTCCCCATACTGCTTGAGCTGATCCGGGGGCACGTTCCCCAACAGGGAATACATCACGATCGGCTGATCCTCCATCCGGACCTCCGTGACCACCGGGTCACTGGCGTCCTCCGGAAGGATGGATTTGGCGTTATCCACCTCATCCCGGAGCTCCCGGATGGACTCCTCCAGGTTAGCGGATGCTTCGAATTCCACCGTGATCGCTGCCAAGCCCTCACGGGAGGTGGACGTGATCTCCTTGATGTCCGAGATGGTATTCAGTCGCTCCTCCATGCGATCCGTGATGAGCTTTTCCACGTCGGCCGGACTCGCACCTGGGTATCCCACCGTTACGGAGGCAATGGGGATCACAACTTCCGGATCAGACTCTTTTGGAATCGACAGGATGCTCAAGAACCCTCCTCCGACAAGCGAGATCAGGATAAGGAGCGTCAGCTGCCAGTTGTTAATAAAAAAGGCAGACCATTGCTTGCGCAGGCCTTTTGCCTCTTCCATCAAGATATCCTTCGAAACCATAGCGGTTACGCGACGATCTCGACTTCCGTTCCTTCGTCTTCGATGATGCGTCCGCCTTCGATGATGATATCCGTTCCGGGTTCTATCCCTTCTGTCACTTCCACGTGATCCCCTTGGATATCCCCAAGGATCACCGGTAGCTTCTTCGTCTTGCCGTCTTCGACCGTCCAGACGAACGTTTCGTTATTCGAGATCAGAATGGCGGAGATCGGCAGGAACATCTGATCCTCCTGAGCCGGGATCACGGTCTGGAATTCGGCTCGAACGAACTGACCGGGATCAAACACATCCGTATCCGGATCGATCTCGATCTTATATTTCTTAGTCACGGCATCCGCGCTCTGCGATACGGCCGTCACGGATCCCATCGTCGTACCGAGGTTCACGCGATCGCCGACCTGAATACGGCTCTTATCCGCTTCGGACACAAAGACTTCCAGCTCAATCGTTTCCGGGTTGTCCACGCGAACCAGGACGGTTCCGGCATTCACCTCGTCTCCAAGGGAAACCGGCACGTCGTTGATGACACCACCGAACGTGGAGCGGACGATCAGATTGTCGCGCGAAATGTTGAGCTGATCCAGGGCATCCTGCGAGCTCAACATGGCGTTCCGTGCAGATAGGATCTGCAGATCCGCATTCCGTTTGGCGTTGTCATAGGCCAGGCGTGCGGATTCCACGGCCTTGCGTGCGTTCGTCTCTGCCGTGGCAAGCTGTGCCAAAATCAACTGGTGCTGTGCCTCGGCGTTGATGACGGACTGGGACGTTCCGCCTGCATCCTGCTTGGCCAGATCCAGTGCCTTCTGTGCACTTTCCACCTGCTGCTGTGCGGCGGTCAGATTCGCTGATGCAGACGCCTGAGCAGTCAGATAGGAACTCTGTGCAGATTCAAGCCCGGCCAAACCACCTCTGACGCTCGAAAGGCTTTGCGAAAGCGAGGACGTGTAGCTCGACACGACCTGCTCGTTCAAATCTCCGGTCGGAACGGTCAGGTTCAGGGCCACCAGGGTTTTGTCGAGTGCATCTTCGGCCTTTTGTGCGGCATCCCGCATGGAATCATAGTGCTCTTCGACCACCAGATACGCATCGATAGCCGTTTCCAGAGATTCCTCGGCTTCCCGCTTTGCATCCTGCCCCAATCGACCGATCAGATCCACGTAGCGTCCGGCGCTTCCGCGGAACTCCTGTGACACTTCCAGCAGTTCGTTTGCCGTGGTCAGCCCGGTGAACATAGAGGTCCGCAGGGTGCGTACAGCGTTGTTCAGACCGGTTTCCGCAACCAGCAAGTTACTGGCGTTCAGTGCCTTGGTCTGATTTAAATTCTTCTGCGCCGTTTCCAGAGCTGTTTCCGCCTGTGCGACGGATAGATCCGAGTTCAGGGAGGCGGACTTTAACGCCTCCTCGGACTGCTGCCGTTGTACGGCGTTCTGAGCAAGGGTATTCGAAAGCTGTAGTTCCGCCGTCTCATAGCGCAATCGCTCGGATTCGATCTGGTTATTCGCCACAGCCTGCGTGGTCGACATGTTTGCCTGCGCATTCGCAAACAGAAGCTGCGTGTTGAGGTAGCTGGAATCCAGCGACTCGGAAAACAGGACCATTAGGATCTGATCCTTCGTCACGATATCGCCGGTCTTTACCCGGATATCCTGCACCGTGGCTCGGCGCTCGGACGTGATATTGGTCCGCTGACCCACAACGGCTTCGCCGGTCATGGTAAAGGTGTCGTTTAGACCAGGCTCCACGGTCATGGTTTTCACCTGATGCGTAAATGTCTCTTCAACCTGCTCCTCCGGCTGCTCCTGTCCAAAGCCCTGTGACGCAACAAAAAGAATCGTGCCAACCACTCCGATGGCAAGTAAAGCCAGAACCATTTTCTTCCAATGACGTGTCATAAATATTGGATATATCGAGCCAACCTTGCCACAATCTGGCAACATTGTCAAGTCTGCTAAACGTGGGTTATTCTATCTTTTATCTTAGATTCGCGGACGAACGTGTTTCACTTAAAACCCCTTTTTT
>WJLE01000236.1 GCA_014728655.1 Candidatus Uhrbacteria bacterium | reverse complement strand
CGACCACCCCGCCAAAAAACTCCACCAACTCCTGCCTGACCAATGGCAACCACTTGAGTAGCAGGGGCACTTCACCGGACGCTTACGTAATATCTTGATGCTCGCAAGTGGGATATTCTCATTCGCCAGAAAATTCATTGTCAATTATTCCTGGGGATAGCGTAGAGGAATTCATCACGCATACAGGACGTCGCATAGGCAAAGACTGCCAGGATATGCTTGTGAGTCAGATTGGGATAATTTGCCAGAATTTGAGATTCGGACCAGCCCTGTGCGAACAATCCCAGAATAAATTCGATGGAAAGCCGTGTGCCTTTAACGACGGGCTTACCTGTCATAATCTCCGGGTCGGTAATAATATATTTATTCCAGTTAGTATTCATAATTGGGCCTCTTAACATTCGCATTTCTCTAAAAATGTCAGCACAAGAAAAAGTGCGAAATCGCACCGCCTGATAAACTGCTTAATATGAAAAGACCAAATCTTGGTGATATTGTTGAAATTAGCACAAAAAATGGATTAGTTTACGCTCAATATACACATAAAGTTGAGAAATTCGTAAGCGTCCGGTGAAGTGCCCCTGCTACTCAAGTGGTTGCCATTGGTCAGGCAGGAGTTGGTGGAGTTTTTTGGCGGGGTGGTCGCTGATGCGGGCGATGACGTCTTTGAGGTAGGCGTAGATGTTCAGATTGTGCCGTTTGGCCGACTGGACGATGCTGAACATGATCGCGGCAGTGCGACCGCCTTTGTCGCTGCCGAAAAGTCGAGTCAGCCAAGGGGAATTGCACCCCTTAGCTGCTCACGGAACCGTACGTGACAGTCTCCCGTCATACGGCTCTTGATCATACATTTGATGCACGTAATAGATCCCAATGAGCAAACAAGGTTGGGTTGGATTCCTGCACCAAGCGTAGCCGATGCTCTGCCTGTCGGTGGGATATTCGATACTTACTACACATCCACTTAAGCAGTCTCGATTGAAACATACTCCAGAGATGATAGCTGAATTTCCTGTACCAAAACTTTCCATAGTACTGAATCCACCCTCGAAGAGTCGCATTGTATCTTCTTGCGAACTCTTCAATGTCCTTTTCTGTTGAGCGGTGTATCCGCCAATTCTTTATTGTTCGAGCAATGTTGCGTATAGCCTTTCTGGAAGCACCCGGCATACATTTACGGTACAGTTCTCCCTTGAAATTCTTAAGAGTTCGTACCTCGAAATCATATCCCAAGAATGTGAAAGAAGTCGGCACATTCCATCTCTTAAAAGTATCGATGTACACTATTTTGGTTTTTTGTTCATTGATATGCAACCCAACCTCTTGTAGGCGTTTTGTTATGCCTTCTTTCAGTTGGACCGCATCCTTCATTACGTGGCAGTGGCAAACGATATCATCAGCATATCGCTCGAATGGCGTTTCCTGATGTTCTCGGTCCATCCATTTATCAAACGCATAATGCAGGAATAGATTGGCCAACAAAGGCGAGATCACTCCCCCTTGTGGTGTGCCAATACTGCGATCTTGCAATTGCGATCTGTCTGCCGTACACATGGGAGCTCTGAGCCATCTTTTGCAATAAAGAATAACCCATTTCGGCATATGATGGTGTTCCAGTGCCTTGATAATAAGATCGTGTTGTACGTTGTCGAAGAACGCACGGATATCAATTTCCAGTACCCAACTGTGTTGCCAACATCTCTGAGCACATACCTCCAATGCTTGATGAGCTGATTTTCCTGGACGATATCCATAGGAATCATTGTGGAAAATCTGATCGAGTCGAGACTCTACAAATAATTTTACCGCTCCTTGAGCAATACGGTCAGACACAGTTGGAATTCCAAGTATTCTTTCCTTGCCACCGTCTTTAGGAATACGTTTTTCCAGCACAGGTGGTGGAAAGTACGATCCCGAACAAAGTCGGTTCCATATCTTGTAAAGGTTTCTGTCTCGACGCTCATCAAATTGTTTGATTCTCTGGCCATCGCAACCTGCCGCACCACGATTCTTTCGAACCTCCTGATACGACTGCCAAACAAGCTGCTTTGGTATCTCAAATGCTTTTCCCTGCCTCATATCGTCATCCTCCTATGAGTTGTGATATGCACAAGTCTATGATCCATACCCCTTCGCTCCACAGTCGTTACAACCGCTTCTTCACTACTACGGGTATGTCCGCCCCTGCTTTCCAATACGTGCTGAAAGCAGGTTCTCACGTTCCCTAAACCGGCCTGTTCTGGAATCTTGCTGCCTTTACACCGGATGCCATGCATACAGTAAACAGGTAGCCTATGCACTGATCGGAGCCAGGATGTACAAGCTCTTTTTGACATCAGTATAAGATTTCGATGCTTCATACAGCAGTTCACTTTCGTTCAACTTCCCAGAACTCACGTGACAGTAGTTTCCTGCCTTTTCCTGAAACGCTCACCACCGCTTCCCTTAAGAAGCAGCAGCATCAGGTCGTTTGATCAGTATTCCTGTAAATCCTGATCGGAGGGCCATCCTCCATCCAACTTAGAGCATGGAGTTCGTGCTGCTGATCTTATGGATACAACATAACACCTCCTTCGTGACACACAAATCCAGTTCTTCCGTCCAATCGCCACCGGTCGCATCAGCCGCTCGGTCGCGTTATTGTCGATGGCAAAAGCGCCATCTTCCGTATAACGGCACAACGCCTCCCAACCGTTCAAAGCATAATTGATCGCCTGGCGAATCGGGCTCTGCGGCAGGGCCCGCTCCAGCGGAATCCCTTCCAGCCATGCCTTCATATCCCGCAGTATCGGCACGGACTTCTCCTGGCGCACGGCAACTTTCTTCTCCGCCGGCAGGTCCTTGATCTCCTTCTCCACTTCATACAGCAGCTTGATCATCGCGATCGCCGAATGGCTCAGTTCCGGATCGCTGCGACGGGCCTCGTAGAACTTCCGCCGCGCATGCGCCCAGCACAGCAACTCCTGGACGTTGCGTTTTTCATCCTTATAAATCCTGTCGTAACCGGCATAGGCGTCCGCCTGCAAAAAACCTTCCTGGTAATCACGCAAAAACGCCTCCGGTCCGGCACGCTCCCGCGTCGGCGTATAATCATACACCACATAAGGATGCTCATCATCCCCGCGATACACCCATAACCGGCCCGTTCGCGTCTTCTTATCGAGAGTCTCATCGCGAACCTTCACCGTCGTATCGTCCGTCCCGATCACTTTCGATTGCAATGTCAATTCAATCATCAGCCGAAGCAGCGGCCGCAATACCTCCCCCACCTGGATTATCCAGTCGCATTGCGTCGAACGGGGAATCTCGATGCCGTGCCGTTCGAAGATCGTTGCCTGACGATAATAAGGCAGATGATCGGCAAACCGGCTGGTCATAATATGGGCCAGCAGGCTCGGCCCCGCCAGACCCTTCTCGATCGGCTGACGCGGCTTGGGCGCCAGGGCGATATGACCTTCGCAGCCTTTGCAGGCATATTTCAATTGCACATGCTCGATCGCAAAAAGACGGGCGGGGATGAACTCCAGCTGCTCGCTGGTCTCTTCGCCGATCCGCACCAGCGGCTCGCCGCAACAACCGCACGTCTTCTCCGAATCGTCCAGGTCATGCACCACCCGCTCGCGCTCCAGCGAATCGGGTATCGGCTTGCGGCCATGACCGGACTTGGTGCGTTCGTAAGTGATCGTCTCTTTTTCCGGCTCGGAGGCTTGCTCTTGTTGTTCTTCCTGCTTCTTGTATGCTTCAAGATAATCCTGAATGAACGGCAGCAACTCCGCCGGATCGATATTCTCCAGACGCTCGGACTTGCGACCGAAACGCTGACGCAGCAATTCGTCTATCGTATGCTGCATGTGGCCGAGCTTTTTTTCATAACCACGAACCGTTTCCAGCAGTTCCAGAATCAGGGCGTGACAGGTGGTGACGTCGCGAGGCAGGTTTTCAGCGTCCGTGCTTATCATGGCCCTACAATAGCACCAAAGGCCTGTTTCGTCAAGTTGAAATGTTTAAATATCACATGAATAATCGCTTTTTTTTCGTGTGTTTTTGGGGGACGATCCCTTCCAGCATCATGGCGAACTCGCGACGGTCCAGCAAACCCTCTTCGTTCGTCTGCGGCCAGGCAAATACGCCTTTCTCCAGACGCTTGTACCAGATCACGTAGCCGTCCTGGTCCCAGTAGAGCAGCTTGAGCATGTGACCGCGTTTGTTGCGAAAGATAAACAGATGACCGCTTAAAGGATTCTGTTTGATCAGATCACGCACCATTAAGGCCAGTCCGTCGAAGCTGCGTCGCATGTCCGCCGGTCGCTTGCACAGATAAATACGTACCGCGGAGGGAAAGTTCAGCATGCCGCCTCCCGCAATTGCGCGATGACTTCGCCCAGCAACGCCCGGTCGCAATCCCGATGGATTCGCAGTTCGATCGCACCGGGAAAGATGATCGAAATCGTTGCCGACGATAAAGCGGTCGGGGCAAGCTCGATAAAATCATCGGCTTGAAGGACCGGCTTGCCGGCTGGTTGAGATTGTCTGCGCTCCCGGCGCCGACGATAAAAAAGCGACAGTGAAATGCCGCGGCTCCGGCAGAACGCCTTGACCGTCATGTCACTCCGCTCGAAATCCGCAAAAACCGACCCCCAGTCTCGCTTGATCCGCCTGGTTGATTTGGTATCCATTGATAATATCGCCTCCTGAATATGTGTAGAAGATTTATCCATGAATGCCATTATCGAAATTCGCCGATCCCACGCAAGGTGGGGTTCACCGGACGCTTACGCACTGGGGACGTCGCCCAGCAGTTTGCCCCAGTCCTCCAGCGGCCGGTTGCTGGTCATGATGGTTGAACGCAGTTCATACCGCCGCATGATGATTTCGAACAGATACTCGCCCGAGCGTTTGGGCAGTT
>WJLE01000235.1 GCA_014728655.1 Candidatus Uhrbacteria bacterium | reverse complement strand
GCATGCCACTAACATGCGAACTCCCTTAAAGACGGTTAGCTCAATGGATAGAGCCGTGGCTTTGTAAGCCATATGTCGCCTAAGACACGGGAAGCAGATGAGATCCGTGCGTACTGGCGCATGCGCTTGGCTGCGGACCAGAAGGATGTTTATGACGCGGTTCTTGAGCGCTCTAAGGGCGTGTTAGCCGTCAAAGAGACTGCTAAGCACGGGAGAAGGGTCTACGAGCTACCGCCTGATCCCATTGCGTTTAGAGCCTTGGCAGAGCAAGCCCTGGGTAAGCCACGAGAGACGATGGACCTCACAAGCCAAGGCGAGAAGCTGCGGGTTGTGATGCCTCAAGAGATCGTTTGCAAAAACATCACGAAAAAAGACCAACAGTAAAACAAAACCATGGAGGATCCGCGCATCATTTTTCATCCAACACAAAGCCTCGTCGCTTCCAGTCGCAATCGGTTCCGTGTTGTCTGCTCTGGCCGTCGCTGGGGTAAGACGATCCTGTCCGTCTACGAAATGCTTGGCAAAGCAATCGGGGCGAATGATCGAAACGTGTGCTACATCGCACCGACGTACCAGCAAGCTCGAGATTTGGCCTGGGTGCCTTTGAAGACGATTGGGGCTAATGCGATCCAAAGTGTCAACGAAAGTCGCTTAGAGATCAAAATTAGGACAGTGAGAGGGGGTTCATCACGTATCATCCTCCGTGGCTGGGAGAGTATCGAGACCCTTCGAGGCCAGGCGTTCCATTTTATCGTGATTGACGAGATCGCTATGATGCGGAATTGGTTGATGAATTGGCAGGAAGTGATCCGTCCAACGCTTACGGACTACAGGGGAGAGGTGCTGTTTATCTCTACGCCTAAAGGCTTCAATCATTTCTATGACCTTTTCAATGCAGAGGCGACGGATTCCGACTATCGTTCCTTTCATTTCACATCCTACGATAACCCTTTCATGCCCAAGGATGAGCTGGACAAAGCTAAGTCGGAGATGTCGGACACGCGGTTTCACCAGGAATACATGGCAGACTTCCGTAAGATGGAGGGCTTGGTTTATCCAGAGTTTGACCGCAATGTTCACGTTTATGGTGAAATGGAGGAGAAGCGCGTAAATGGGATTGAGACCCTGGTTGGTATTGACTTCGGCTACACCAACCCCTGTGCCATTCTTACTGTGCTTAGAGACCGTGATGAGCGGTACTTTGTGATCAATGAGTATTACAAGACGGGCCTCACAAATGATGAGATCGTTGAATATGCTCGTGCAATTCGAGCCAATAACTACTACCCAGACCCAGCAGAACCAGATCGGATTGAGGAGATGCGTAGGGCTGGCTGTAACTGCCGTGACGTGATCAAAGACGTGCCTAAAGGCATTGATGCGGTGCGTACGATGTTCAAAACGAACAGGCTTTTTATCCATCAACGCTGTGAGAACCTGATCAATGAGCTGGAGATGTACCAGTACAGGGAGGAGAAGCCAGACCTTAATGCGCCAGAGGAGCCAGTGAAGGACCATGACCACGCCGTCGATGCATTAAGATATCTCATTTCCATGCGCGCGGGCTTCATTAGCTCCCCTGGTGCGCAGCGTCGTCAACGCTCGTTTTCTGGTCGCGTGACGACGTACTAGCGCGGGTGGTAAAATGTAGTGAACAGTATGGCCAAAAACAAAAACACACAGATGGATGAGGACATTCGACCAACAATCAATGAGACGGTGAGGAAGGTTTATGCGAGCTACGTGGATGCGTACGAGGTGATGAGCAATCCACATCCTTTTTTGCAGGATATGTCGCCTTTTGACTACTTCGATGAAGGGCGACGCATTTTTAACTCCTACGTTCCTGCACGTGAGGATGATCAGGATTGGAGAACGCAGTACCGTTCTAACATGACCCGCAACCGTGCATTGGGTCTGATTGCGCATACCGTGACCAAGAATATTGAGCCGTCTATCGTTGCTCAAAACGTACACCAAGAGGAGGACGGCATCGTTGCACGCTTCTTTAAGGACACGGTGGAATACTCACAGGAGCATGAGGGATGGGAGGATCTGATGTTTTGGGTGCAGGTTACGTTGATCGCGGAGGGGACGGTGACGGTGCAAGACAATTATGGGGAGTTTAAGCGCCCCGTAAAGGAGATCACGGGTTTTGATAATGAGGGAAACGTGAACTGGACAAAGCGAGAGCATACGGACTTCGTGGGTGCGTACACAGAGATCATCCCTAACGATGAGCTGATGCCAGAGGACCCGTACAAGAGCGAGATTCAGGAACAGGGGTGGATTATTCGACGACGACGGATGCCATTTGAGCGCGCAAAGCGGTTTTATGGACATTATGAGGCATGGGATGAAGTGAAACCTGGCTCTACGGGGAACTGGGCATACCAGCATGATATCT